>LNFE01000037.1 GCA_001464575.1 Acidobacteria bacterium Ga0077553
CGGCGGGGTGTGTATTCCTGGCCGCGGAGCCGGACATGCTGCGGAGTGGGATCTATTTAGGGGAACGCGCCGAGCGCCCGGCGGTGACACGGGGGAACCGGATCGTCGACAATGAGATTTCCGGTTGGCGGATGGACCGTGCGTGTGTGGGATATGGTCCGAACGTGAAGCGGACCGAGAATACAGTGCGCGGAAACCGTTGCCGGCACGAACCTGGAACCCTATGAGCGAAAACGTCGTTGAACAGATGCGCGCGGATTGGAACGCGCGCGCGGCCGAAGATGCGAATTATTATGTTGCCTTCGGACGGCGGGACCAGGACGAAGAGGGGTTCGACGCAACGGGGGACGAGATCGTCCACGGGCTGAAGTGGGAGATGCGGCGGCTGCCGGAGGGGAACGTGCGGGCGCGCCGGGCGCTGGAGATCGGGTGCGGGCCGGGGCGGTTGCTCAAGCCGATGAGCCAGCTGTTTGGCGAGATTCACGGGGTGGATATTTCAGACCAGATGGTGGACCGGGCGCGCGGACGGCTGCGGGAGATCTCGCATGCGCATGCCCATGTCGCGCTGCGGTCGAACCTGGAGATGTTCGCCGACGAATCGTTCGATTTCGTTTATTCCTACGCGGTGTTTCAACATATTCCGAGCCGGGATGTCGTGCTCGGGTATATGAAGGAGGCGCGGCGGGTGCTGAAGACAGGTGGGCTGCTGCGCTGCCAAATCAATGGTTTGCCCGAGACCGCGGCTCGCTATGACACGTGGAGCGGGGTCCGGATCAGCGCCGGAGAACTGGAACAGTTTTGCCGCGAGAACGATTTCCAGATGCTGGCTCTGGAGGGGGTTTCAACGCAATACATGTGGACCACGCTTCGGAAGCAGCCGGCGGGCTGGTACGACACGGTCCGGAAGCCGGAGGCGTTTGTGAACATCCGGCGGATTACGAACGCCGAAACCTCCGAGCCGCTCGCCCCGGCCCGGGGCCGCTACGCCGCGCTCGCGTTGTGGGTGGACAACCTGCCGGCCGATTGTGACCTGCTCAATTTTGAGGTGATGGTGGGCGGGGAGCGGGGGAAGCTCACCTACATCGGGCCGCGCGAGCGCGATGGGTTGACGCAGGTGAATCTGCGGCTGCCGTGGGACGTGGGAACGGGGCTCCAACTGGTGCAGTTGGGGTGGCGAGGGGAGCCGCTGGGGGTGCCGAAGAAGGTGCGGATCATTCCGCCGCCGGCGATGGTCCCGCGTTTGATTGCTCTGAGTGACGGGGTGAACTTGGTGAGCGGCCACCGCGTGGAGACACGAAGCGTGAAACTGACGCTTGAGGAGATCATCAAGCCGGAGGAGTTTGCGGCGACCATTGACGGAATTCCGGTCGAGGATCTGGAGTTCTTCTGTACCGATCCGCTGCCGCCGCGGTTCGAGGTGAATTTCCGGCTGCCCGCAGAGATTGGAATGGGCAGCCATGTGCTCGATCTGAAGCTTGGCCGCCGGCCGATGGGCGCCGTGAATCTGGATGTAGTTGCCTAAGGGCTACTCGAAGTAGCCCTTGGCTAGTTCCGGTTTCGCGTCGATGGCCTGTCGCCAGTAGCCCTTGGCTTCCTCGGCGCGGCCTTGCGCCTTCAGCGCGTGACCGAGATTCAACAGGGCTTCGGCAAACTCCGGCTTCTCGGCCAGCGCTTCGTTGTAGAGGCGGATGGCGTCGTCCAACTGACCCGACTTCTGAAGCAGCAAGCCAGTGTTGTAGAACAGTTCCGGTGAGCGTTCGCCGAGATCGATGAGCCGGGCCTGGTAGTCGAGCGCCTGGCCGAAATCCTGCTGTTCCACCGCGATCGCGGCCAAGCCCCGCAGCGCGTCGACGGAGTCCGTCTGCAACGAGAGCAGCCGCTGGAATGTCTGAGTCGCCGATTCCAAGCTGCCCACTTTCCACTGCGCCAGGCCGAGGTTAACAAGGGCCTCGGACCAGTCGCCCTTCTTTCGCAGGGCGGATTCGAACGCTTCAATGCTGCCTTTGTAGTCGGACCGTTCCAAACGGAGATAGCCCAGCCGGAACCATGCTTCGTCCCAGTCCTGGTTTTTGGCCAGCAGCTTCTGGTACATCTTTTCGGCCTCGTCTTTCTGCCCGTTCAGTTCCTGAACCGTGGCGAGATTGAAGAGCACTTCTGGAATATCGGGCGTAATGCGGAGCGCCTTATCGTAGGCCTCGCGGGCGCCGGCCAAATCGTTGAGCTCCTGCTTGACGATGCCCAGGTTCACGAACGCCTGCTTGGCATCCGGCCGGATCCGGACCGCTTCGGCGTAGCCGCGCAACGCCTGCTCGTACTTTTTGAGTTTCTGGCAGGCAACCCCGAAGTTAAACCACCGTTCAAAGTGGTCGGGGGTGAGTTCGACGAGTTTCTGGCAGAGCTTGGCCGCGGCTTCGTAGTCTCCCCGATTGAAGGCAACGGTCGCCAAACCTTCCATGGCGGCTTGCGAGTAAGGCCGGAAAGAGAGCAACTGCTCGGCGAAACGGTGGACCGCTTCGTCGTCCTTCCGCGTCAGCGCAATGGCCAGCAGATTGGTCAGAGCCTCTTCCGATTTCGGATTCCGGGTGAGGGCGTCCTGGTACAGCAACGCGGCTTCATCAAATCGCCACAAGAGCTGGAGGGCGACCGCCTTGCCGAAGAGTGCGGTTTCGTCGGTCGATTTCAGCTTCAGGTACTCATCGAAAGCGGCCAGGGCGGGCTCGGGCTTTTCGAGGTGCAACTGGCAAATTCCCAGGCCAAGCTTGGCTTCGATCCGATCCGGGTCGAGCGCTTGCGCTTCCGAGAACCGCTCTGCAGCCTGTTCCCACCGGCCGAGTTTTTCGAGGCATACGGCCAGATTGTAGACCGAGGCGGTATGGCCGGAGGCGACTTCGAGAAGCCGGCTGTAGGTCTTCACGGCCTCTTCATACTGCTCGAGCTCACACAGGAGGTGACCGCGGGCGGCGAGAAGCTCCGGATGGTCTGGCGTGAGCCCCAAGGCCACTTCGAGTTCGCCGAGGGCTTCCCGCGTCCGGCTCTCCATATGAAGGGCGACGGCGCGAGCGAGCGATGCCCCGGGTCCTGAACTCGGTAAAGTATCCGGTCCGGCGGGCTTGGGACTTGGCGGCTGGGGTCGGTTGGTGCTCATGGACGAATAGTTCCTGCTTTAGTAATCGGATGCGGAGCGAGAAAAGAACATAGCTTTCCAAAAAAATCGTGTTGGTGAGTCAGTTCCAGCCGGTAGATGCGGGGCTGATCGGCGTCCGAACTGAATAATCCCACCCCACCGGTGGCGTGACTGGAATCAGTAAAGACGTCAATCACCTGGTCCTGGAGCATGGTGGTGAAGGTGTTCCCGACCACATCCATGCGGATTCGGGCGGTGGTCGCCGTGCCCAGGGTGGTGGCGAGAGGCAGGCTCTGGCGGCGGGTT
>LNFE01000038.1 GCA_001464575.1 Acidobacteria bacterium Ga0077553
AATTCCCCCGAAAAGCTTCCCGAAGGCGCCCAACGCTCCACGCTCGACCTCCTCGCCAAGCTCAACGAAGCCCACGCCCGCCAACACCCTGGCGAACACGAACTCGAAGCCCGCATCCGCAACTTTGAACTCGCCGCCCGCATGCAACTCGCGGCCGGCGAAGTTCTCGATACCACCAACGAATCCGCCGCCACCAAGAAGCTCTATGGTCTCGACGACCCCAAGGCCGGAGCCTATGGGCTCCGCTGCCTCATGGCCCGCCGCCTCGTCGAAAAGGGCGTCCGCTTCGTCCAGGTCACCACCAGCCCCGGCCAGCCCTGGGATCACCACAACAGCATCTCCAAGGACCTCCACAAGATCGCCGGCGAAGTCGACCAAGGCTCCGCCGCCCTCATCACCGACCTTAAAAATCGGGGTCTGCTCGATTCCACCATCGTCATGTGGGCCGGCGAATTCGGCCGCCTCCCCACCACCCAGAACGGCGACGGCCGCGACCACAACCGTAACGCCTTCACTCTCTGGTTCGCCGGCGGCGGCTTCAAGAAAGGGCTCATCTATGGCGAAACCGACGAGTTCGGTTACAAGGCCGTCGTGAACCGCGTCTCCGTCCCCGCCATGATCGCCACCGTCCTCCGCCAACTCGGCCTCGACCACGCCAAAGTCCAATACCCCAACGGCGGCCGCCTTGAAACCCCGTCGGACGTCTCCCTCACCGGCGCCAAACCCGTCCTCGATCTCCTCGCATGAAGCCCTGGCTCCTCCTCTTCTTCGTTCCCGCTTTCGCCCTCGCGGCCCCCAGCTACGAGAAGGACGTCCTCCCCATCTTCACGAAGTACTGCTTCACCTGCCACGGCCAGAGCTCCCCCAAGCTCGGTCTCGACCTCCGGACCGCCGCCGGCGCCCTCCGCGGCAGCCACAACGGCCCCGTCATCGCCAAAGGCGACCTCGCCGGCAGCCTCCTCTGGACCAAGGTCTCCACCCGCCAGATGCCCCCGGCCGTCTACGGCCAGAAGGTACCGGACTCCGACATCGAGGTCGTCAAACAATGGATCGAAGCCGGCGCCCCCTACGACGCGCCCGCCAAAACCGCCGCCCCGCTGCCGCCCATCCTCCTCTCCCGCTGCGCCAACTGCCACGGCGAGAAATCCGCCGCCGCGGGCCTCCGGCTCCACACCGTCGCCGATGTCCTCAAAGGCAGCGCCAACGGCCCCGTCATCGTCGAAGGCTTCTCCGATCGCAGCCTCCTCGTCCGTCGCATTACCAGCCACAACATGCCCCCCAAGGGTGCCGGCGCCCCGCTTGCCGAAGCTGAGATCAGCACCGTCCGCGAATGGATCGACCGCGGCGAGTTCAACGAACTCGTCACGGCCAACACCGCCGACCGCCCCTTCACGAAAGAAGAAGACCCGCCCCTCACCGCCGCGCAGCGCCAGTTCTGGGCCTTCCAAAAGCCAGCTCCCGCCCCGCTCCCCCAGGTGAAAGCCAAGGCCCGCGTCCGCACTCCCATCGACCAGCATCTCCTCGCCAAACTCGAATCAAAGGGACTCACCTTCAGCCCCGACGCCCCTAGCGAAAAGCTCCTCCGTCGCGCCTACCTCGATCTCACCGGCCTCCCGCCCACCCCCGAAGAGATCATCGCTTTCCAGCGTTCCGGCGCCAACTACGAAGCCCTCATCGATCAACTCCTCGCCTCGCCCCGCTACGGCGAACGCTGGGGCCGCCAGTGGCTCGACGCTGCCGGCTACGTCGATACCACCGGCAAGGACTTCGACCCCAAGAAAGCCGAGTACGCCGAAGGCATGTGGCGCTACCGCGACTACGTCATCAAAGCCTTCAACGAAGATAAACCTTGGAACCGCTTCCTCATTGAGCAGTTCGCCGGCGACGAGCTCGTCGACTGGCGCAGCGCCAAGTCTCGCACCCCCGAAATCAACGAACTCCTCGCCGCTACCGGCTACCTCCGCACCATCCTCGATATCACCGAGGAAGATATCTCCAACCTCCCCGTTGAACGCTACGAGGCCCTCTTCAAGCTCATCGAAAAAGTCGGCAGCAGCGCCCTCGGCCTCACCATGAACTGCGCCCGCTGCCACACCCACAAGTTCGATCCCATCTCGCACAAAGACTACTACCGTTTCCTCGCGCTTTTCACGAACGCCTACAACCCCACCGACTGGATCCAACCCCAGAACCATCACCTCTACCTTCTCCCGACGGACCAACATCTCGCCATCGAAGCCCGCCTCCTCAACGAGCAACTGCAGACCGTTCCGGAACCCATCCGCGCCGATCTCAAAGCCGCCCTCACCACCCCCGCCGACAAGCGCACCGAGATCCAGAAGTACCTCTTCAACAAGTTCAACGCCCCCTTTCGCGACCAGTACGCCCAAGACCCCGAATGGCCCAAACTCGGCAAAATCCAGGCCCTCTGGGACGTGGGCAAGCCCCCAAAGATCCGTCTCCTCCAGCGGGGCAGCGCCGACGCCCCCGGGCCCCGCGTCACTCCCGGCTATCCCGCCGTCCTGGCGAAGCCGGACACTACCGACGCCACCGGGTCCCCCAACAAACAAGGCGATACCTCCGGCGTCCGCCTAGCCTTCGCCGAGTGGCTCACCAGCCCCGGCCATCCGCTCACCGCGCGCGTCATCGTCAACCGCATCTGGCAGGGCCACTTCGGCGTCGGCATCGTGGCTACGCCCGATAACTTCGGCTCCACCGGAGCCCCGCCCTCGAACCAGGCTCTCCTCGATCACCTCGCCCTCGACTTCATGGCCAACGGCTGGAGCGCCAAGCGCCTCCATAAGCAGATCATGCTCTCCACCGTCTACCGCCAGCAGAGCCTTCAGCACGACAAGGGCAACGCCGTCGACCCCGAAAACACGCTGCTCTGGCGCATGAACCTCCGCCGCCTCGACGCGGAAGCCCTCCGCGACTCCGTCATCTCCGCCGCCGGGAAACTCAATCCCCTCGCCGGTGGCCCTCCCGTCCAGTTGGAAATGCGCCCCGACGGCCTCCAGGTCGTCTCATCGAAAGAGCCCGAGTCCGCCCACTGGCGCCGTAGTATCTATCTCACGCACCGCCGCACCTACCCCATGTCCTTCCTCGGCGTCTTCGACTATCCCATCATCGACACCAACTGCACTCGCCGCGTCCCCTCCGCGACGCCCCTCCAGTCGCTCACCATGCTCAACGACGATTTCATCTGGAAGGCTGCCGAAGCCCTCGCCCAGCGCAGCGAATCAAATATCGACGCCGCCTATCTCCTCACCGTCTCTCGCCCGCCCACCAGTGCCGAGAAACAACTAGCCACCGATTTCCTCACAAAAATGCCCTTCAAGGCCTTCGCCCAGGTCCTTGTCAGCTCGAACGAATTCCTATACATCGATTGACATAGAATACCCGGCATGACCCGCCGGAACTTCCTCGCCCTCGCGGCCCCCGTCTCCCTTCTCGCCCAAGCTCGCGAGAAGGCCAAGCCCCTCCATCTCAAGATCACCGATCTCAAGACCTTCATCGTCAATCGTGGCGGACCCAACGCCTCCAACTACGTCTTCGTCAAGATCTATACCAACCAAGGGCTCACCGGCCTGGGCGAAGGCTCCGTCACGAGCAAAGAAGCCACCATGGCGACCGCCATTGAGGAGCATAAGCGCTACCTCGTCGGCAAAGATCCGGCCGATATCGAGATGCACTGGCAGGCCATGTACCGCTGGCCCCGCTGGCGCGGCGGCCCCATCCTGAACTCGGCCATCTCCGCCGTCGAAATCGCCCTCTGGGACATCCTCGGCCAAGCCCTTGGCCAGCCCATCTGGAAACTCCTCGGCGGCCGCGCCCGCGATCGCGTTCAAATGTACGTCCACGCCGGAGGCAACTCCCCCCAGGCCTACGCCCAGTCCTGGCTCAAAGCGAAGCAAGAGGGTTGGACCGGCTGCAAAGCCGCCTTCATCACCACCCAGGGCGACACGATTGACCCAGTTCGCTCGGTCTCCGAAGGCATCGCCAACCTGAAAGCCGTCCGCCAGGCCGTTGGCGAAGACTTCCGCATCTGCATCGACCTCCATGGCAAAACCACCCCCACCATGGCCATCGACTTCTGCCGCCGCGCCGAAGAGTACCGCCCCTTTTTCGGCGAAGAAGCCACCCAAATCGAAGACATCGACCGCCACCGGCGAGCGCCTCTTCACCAAGTACGGATTCACGCCCATCTGCCAGCGCCCCCTTGTCGACTATGTCCAGCCCGACGTCGTCCACTGTGGCGGTATTCTCGAGATTAAGAAGATCGCCACCATCGCCGAGGCTTATCGCATCGAACTCGCCCCCCACAATCCCCAAAGCGAAGTCTCCACCCTCGCCTCGCTCCATGTCGATTTCTCGACGCCGAACTTCGCTATTCAGGAGATCACCCACCGCGGCAACGAGCAGTATTGGAAGGATCTCTTCTACGGCGGCGGCATCAGCTACGAGAAAGGATTCGCCCTCCCGCCGGACCGTCCCGGCTTAGGCGTCGACCTCGACGAGAAGGTAGCCGCCCGTCGTCCCTACCAGCC
>LNFE01000039.1 GCA_001464575.1 Acidobacteria bacterium Ga0077553
ATCGGATCTCCACCTTCCCGACCAACATCGAAGTGGAAGCTACCCACACCTACATCGCCCCGCCCGACGCCCCAGCCGTGCCGGCCTCCCCCTTCGCGCCCTCCGGCATGCGCGGGAACAGCGCCACCGTCGTCCTGCACTATTCCATGGTGAAGCTTCCCGAAAAGCCCATGATGCCCCGCTTGGTCGATGATCGCGTCGGCTACTTCAACGTCCGCAAAACCGATTTCTCCCTCGACGAACCCCGCGCCCCCAAAGTGGCCTACCTCACCCGTTGGCGGCTCGAGAAGAAAGACCCCGCGGCCGCCCTCTCCGACCCCGTCAAACCCATCGTCTATTACGTCGACCCCGCCACCCCACCCAAGCTCATCCCTTACGTGAAGGCAGGCATTGAGGAGTGGAAGGTGGCGTTTGAAGCCGCCGGCTTCCGCAACGCCATTCAAGCCAAAGATCCGCCGAAGGACGACCCCACCTGGAGCCCCGAAGACGCCCGCTACTCGGTAGTCCGCTGGCTGCCGTCCGACACCGAAAACGCGATGGGTCCGCACATTAACGACCCCCGGTCGGGCGAGATTCTCGATTCAGACATTCAGATGTACCACAACGTGATGCGCCTGGCCTCCGCCTGGTACTTCGTCCAGGCCGCCCCGCTGGACTCCCGTGCCGGTAAACTGCCGCTCCCCGACGACCTCCTCGGCAAACTCGTTCAGTTCGTTGTGGCCCACGAAGTCGGCCACACCCTCGGCTTTCCCCATAATATGAAGGCTTCGTCGATGTATGAAGCCGCCAAGGTCCGCGACAAAGCCTGGGTGAAGAAGATGGGCCATACCCCGTCGATCATGGACTACTCCCGGTTCAATTACGTCGCCCAGCCCGAGGACGGCATCGACCCCGCCGACCTCATCCCCCACGTTGGCCCTTACGACATCTGGGCCACCGCCTGGGGCTATAAGCCGGTCCCCGGCGCCATGACCCCCGCCGAGGAAAAGCCTGTTCTCGACGAGTGGGCCCGCCAGCAGGATCAGACCCCCTGGTTCCGCTTCATGACGTCGAACGCACGCGGCGCCGACCCTGGCGAGGTTACCGAAGCCGTCGGTGATGCGGACCCGGTCTACTCCACCGGCCTGGGCGTGAAGAATCTCGAACGGGTCATGAAGATCCTCCTTCCGGCCACGGAGAAGGCGGGCGACGATTGGGAAAACCTCGAAGACATGTACGGCCGCGTCCTCGGCCAGTGGACCCGCGAAATGCTGCATGTCTCCGGCGTGGTCGGCGGCGTGGCGTCGCAGCAGAAACATGGCGGCCAGACCGGTGTTCTGTTTAACACCATCCCGGTCGCTCGGCAGCGCAAAGCAGTGGAGTTTCTCAATAACCAGGTGTTCGCCACCCCGGCGTTTTTGGTCGATCCCGCGGTGCTCCGCCGCATTGAGCCCGACGGCGTGCTCGCCCGCGTGCGCAATGCTCAGGCCGCGGTTCTCGAAAGCCTGTTGACGCCCACACGCATCCAGCGCATGACCGAACAGGAGGCGATCGACGGCGAAAAGGCGTACAAGCCGCTTGATCTGCTTGGCGATATCCGCCGCGGGATCTTCGCGGAACTGGCCGCCCCGGCGCCGAAAGTGGACCCCTATCGCCGCAACCTGCAGCAAACCTACCTGGAGGCGATGCATATGCGCATCAATGGCAACGCCGCGCCCCCGACGCACCGGTGGCTATATCGCGGTGAGTTGAAGACGTTGGGCGGCGAGATTACCCGGACGCTCCCCAAGGTCACGGATCGCGCGAGCAAACTTTTCCTCGAGGATGTGAAGGAGCAGATCGCCCGGATTCTCGATCCCAAATTCGCCCCGCCCGCCCCGTCGGCGCTGTCGTTGGCCGTTCGCCGCGCCCTCGAGTCTCCTGATCCCCTCTCGTGCTGGCAAGAGTTAACCATCACGCGGGATGGGATCACGTTACAATAGAGGTCTTTCATCCATGTATCGCTTGTCGTTGCTCCTCGCCCTAGCCGCCGCCCCTGTGCTCTTCGTCGGCTGCAAGAAGACGCCCCCTGCTAACGTCGCTGCGACGGTCAACGACCGCGCGATTACGTTCGCCGATCTGGAAAAGCAGTTCAAAATGCAGTTTCCCAGCGAGCCTGGGCAGCCGGAGAACGACGATCAGGCGATGATCAACAAGCTCGAAGTGCTACGCAGCATGATCGACCAGGAGATCATGATGCAGCGCGCCGAGAAGAACGGACTGCTGGCGCAGCAAGCCGACGTGGACGCGGAGTTCGCCAAGCTGAAGGGTGGCTTCACCGAAGAGGAGTTCAAGAAGCGACTGGACGAACGCAAGATGTCGGCCGAGGATTTGAAGGCGGACATTCGTAAGAAGCTGAGCATTGAGAAGCTGATCACGAAGGAGATCACGTCGAAGATCAACATCACGGACAAGGACGTGAGCGACTTCTACGCCGCGAACAAGCAGAACTTCAACCTTGCCGAGCCGCAGGTTCATTTGGCCCAGATTTTGACGACGCCGGCGCCCGACGCCAACATTCGCAATTTGAAGAATGACAAGGCGCAGAATGATGATCAGGCGAAGCGGAAGATCCAGCAGATAGCCGACCGCATCCGCGCCGGTGAGGATTTCTCGATGTTGGCGCAGAACTATTCGGAAGATCCCGGTTCGTCGGCGAACGGCGGCGACTTGGGGTTTGTGTCGGAGACCGCGCTCGAGAAGGCGAACGTTGCGTTGCGCCGCATGGTGAGCGAGATGCAGCCGGGCCAGGTGTCGCCGGTGATCAACACGGGCGAGGGGTACCGCATTTTGAAGCTGCTCTCGAAGGAGCCCGCCGGTCAGCGCGAGTTGTCTGATCCGCGCGTCCAGCAGACCATCCGCGAGACGTTGATGAACCGCAAGGATCAGCTTTTCCGGTCTGCGTTCCTCGAAGCGGTGCGCAACGAAGCGCACGTCGAGAACTACCTCGCGCGGGTTGTGGGGCAGTTGGACCCGAAGAAATAGTCCTTCCGCTGTTCCAGATTGGCTGATTGCAGAAGTTGTTCTGTGGTCCTCGAGGACTCCTCCGGCGAAGCTCGTCGCCGCGTTGTGATGAGCCAAGCGGTCGAGCTTCTCAGCGGGTCGACTCACATGCCCTGTTCTTGGCCGCAAAAGCTTCTGCCGAATAGCCGGCGCTGGACTCGGGCAAGGGCGCTGATCGCGAGGG
Source organism: Acidobacteria bacterium Ga0077553 (assembly GCA_001464575.1). Lineage (GTDB taxonomy): Bacteria > Acidobacteriota > Terriglobia > Bryobacterales > Bryobacteraceae. The sequence continues at coordinate 3,206 of LNFE01000039.1, forward strand.
CCGACCCGGAATCGCTGGCCCCATTGGATCGTCAGCTCCGTAGCCCACAATTGAGACCGACGGACTCCATCCTGAGCGGCCACTCTGAAGAATCGAGGCGGCCGATCGTGAATGACGTAATTGCCCGGCGGACCTCCCTCCTCAGGACTCCAGACCAGCAGGACCCCGTCGCATCGAGTATGCCGCCAGGCGGACTTTTGTTCTACTTTCCGTCCGAAACAGTATCCGACGGCGCTTCCAGGTATGCCTCTTGCGGATTCTTCGATCCTTGCGACTGTCCGCCTTGGGACACATGGATTCAGTACGCTCAAGGCACCTTAGTGAGCTGGGTCCCCGAGGTGCTCATTCCCCTGGCCCAACAAGGCATCGACAACAATCCCGTCGAGTGCATCAAGTGGGCTGATTGAGTCCTGGCTACTGCTTCTTCACCACCGGCGGCGCCGCCTTCCGCACTTCCTCAAAATACTGCTGCACATAATCCTGATGATGCAGCGGCACCTCATCCCGCCGAATCTCCCCACCACCTTCCGCATGCGCCGCCCCGGACTTCGTGTACTGCGTCCGCAACTGCTGCTTGCCGCCACTCACCTCCACCATCACCTCGCCCGTAATGTTCTGCGCCCGCTTCCCAAACAGCTCGCTGATCTTCCCCATCGCCTGCTGCTGTTCGGCGTCCTTAATCGCTTTGTCGCCGTCCGCCTTCCCCACTCCAGACTTGGCATCCGGCGGCGCCTTCTGATTGCTATTGCTATCCGCCCCCTGCCCCTTCGCATTCGCCGACTTCTCGCCCTCTTCCCCCGCCTGATCTCCCGGCGACTCGCCGTTCTCCTGCCCTTCCCCCTTCTGCCCGTCCTGCTTCTGTCCCTTCTCCCCGCCCTTCTGCTGTTGATTCCCCGCGCCCTTCTCCGCCGCGCCCTGCTTGTTCGATGCCTGCTGCTGACCGCTATCCTGATTCGGCATCTTCAGCTTGTTCATCATGTTCTGAAAGGCATCCTTCATTTTATCGAGCATCGACGAGCTCTCGCCCGGCTGCTGACCCGCCTTGCCTTCCTTCCCCTGCTGGCCCTTCTGCTGCGGCGGTTGCCCACCCGACTTCCCGCCTTCCCCGTTCGGATCCGTCTTGCCCTTCTCCCCTTCCTTGCCCGCCTGGTTTCCCTCGCCGCCCTTCTCCTCGCCCGGATTGGTCGACGTCCCTTCCTGCCCCCCCTTGGCCTGCTGACTCGACGCGGCCTCGGATAGGTCATTCACGTCCGGAATCTGCGGTGTCGTAATCTCGCCTTGCTGCACCCCGTCGAACTTCCTCTGCTCGTCCTTGGCGTCCTCATCGGGCGTCAAGCCCAACTGCTTCAGCTGCTCTTCCATCCACGGGCTGGTCTGCCGCTTCGCCGCCAGCTTCTTCTGGTCGGCCGGCCGGAACACGTCAACAATTGCCTCCGATACCGGCGCGCGGAGATCCAGAGTATGCAGCATGCCATAGCGCAGCCCCAGCAAACTCACGGCGACCAGCGCCAGCACCGCAGCGGCGTAGACGGCCTTGGGCCACACCATCGGCACCGCGACGTCGGGCGCCAACTGCCCGGCCAGCTCATCGGCGCGCCGCCGCTGGGCTTCGACGATCGGCCCGGTCTCGGCCTGAAAGTAGAAGGCCGTCGACAGAGCATCGGCCAAACCCAACCGTTGATCCGTCATCTGCGCCAACCGGTAGGCGCTAGGCAACGCCCGCAGGAATCGCCAGCAGCCCCAGCCGAAGGCTCCCGCGAACAACACCGCCGGCCAAACCCAATCCATCACTTGGGTCCCCAACAACAGCAGCAGAATCAAACCGGCCAGACCAGCCGTCGCCGCCACCACCCCTTGCCCCAAAAGTTGGGTCGTAATGTACCGGCGCCGCACGCCGCCCAGGAACGCCGTCAGATTTCCGCTCTCAGCCATTGCCCTTATTGTGACACCGTTCGATTAAACTATCGACGTGAACCTCTTACTGACTCTTGCCTTCGCCGCCCTGCCCGACGGACTGCTCTTCCATGCCTCCTTCGAAAAGGATGGCAAAGCCGCCGTTGCCAAAGGCAACCCCCAACTCTTCTCCGCTGCCACCTACAAAGGCAACCCCGCCGGCCAGCCCGGCCTTGCCGCCGCCCCCAACGTCGTCCTCGCCCCCGGCGCGGGCCGCAATGGCTCCGGAGCCCTTCGCTTCCAGGCAAAAAACGAAAACGCCGTCTACTTCGAAGCCGCGAAAAACGTCAACTTCTCCGCCGGCACCATCTCCTTCTGGCTCCGTCTCGACCCGAACAAGGATCTCGCGCCCGGCTTCTGCGACCCCTTCCAACTCACCGATAAGGACTACAACAACTCCGCACTTCCGTCTCGGCGTTTTCGGCGCGCTGAAAGCTTGGAACCCCACTGACGCTCCGCCTGACAAAAACCCGGTCTTCAACAACCGCCTTGTCGTCCACAAGAACCCGCCCTTCACGGCCAGCCAGTGGACGCACGTCGTCATCACCCACCAGGGCCTCGGCACTCCCGCGGGCACCGCATCGCTGTACCTGAACGGCACCCTGATCGGAACGGCGAACAAGATCCCCGAGGCCTTCGATTGGGCCCCCGAAAAAACCAAGCTTCGCCTCGGCGTCAACTATGTCGGCCTGTTCGACGACCTCATGGTCTTCAACCGGCCCCTTTCCGCCGCTGAGATCAAGAATCTCGGCGCCAACTAGTACAAGCGGTCCCGGTATCCCTCCGCCACCGACGCTTCAATCTCGGCGGCCGTATCGGCGATCTCAATCTGGTCTTTCATCATCTGCCCATACGACGGCAGCGCGGACCTTTCCACCCGCGCTGCCGGATCCCATAGGCGGCTCCGGATCATCGCTTTCCCGCAATGCAGAAAAGCCTCCTCCACCCGGATCAGCAGCGCTGACTTCGGCCGCCGCTCCCAGCGGGCTAGCAACTCGTCGGCAAACGAAATCTCCGCCCGGCCATTCACCCGCAGCGACTCCTCAAAGCCCGGAATCAGAAACAGCAAACCCACCCGCGAGTCTTCCTCCAGGTTCTCGAGCGAATCCAGCCGGTTGTTGCCCGGCCAGTCCGGCATCGCCAGCGTAGTCTCATCCAGGACCAGCACGAAGCCCGGCTGGTCCCCCCGCGGAGTCACGTCCGCCCCGCCGCTGCCGACGGTCCCCATGCAGACGAACGGCGACAACTCGATGAATCGGCGGCAATGGGCGTCCAGCCGCCGCAGGCTCTTTTTCCGCGCCCGCTCAATCGCCGGCGAATAGACGTCTCGCAGTTGCATCAGCCCCTCACTCCGTGTGCCCTAACCCCATGCACATGGTACGGCACGTAGTAGCGCGGGTCTTGGTCGCGGGTCGTCAGAGCAAACCCGGCTTCCGTCAAAAACTCGCGGACGAAGTGCAGCGTGCGAAACGCTTCTCCTTCCCCCCGGTCCGCCCGGAAATCATGCGCTGCCACGCAAACCTTCTCTGTCCGCGCCAACGCCTCCCGGCACCCTGGCAGCGCCTGCCGCTCGGCTCCTTCAATGTTCATTTTGAGAAACGAAATCGGCCCGATCCCCATCTGGCGGCTGATCACGTCAAACGGCCAACCGTCCACCGTGGCGCTTGTCGCCGTCGCCGCGCCCCGCCGCACGTAGTTCGATTCCCACACGGGCATCGTCTCAATCTGCAAGGTCTCGGCCTGCTCCACACACGCTACTTGCATCACGGTGACGTTCGTCAACCCGTTCCACTCGCAAAGTTTCTGCAGTGCTAAGAACGACACCGGGTGGGGCTCCAGCGCCCACACTCGCCCGGCGGGCCCGACCGCCGCCGCGAAAGCAAACACATCCTCGCCCCGCCCGGCGCCAATGTCGACAATCGTATCCCCCGCCTTCGGCTTGTAAACGTGGAACCAGTAATCGTTCACATCCCGCCGGTACTTCTCCACGATCCCTGCCAGCTTCGTCCAGTCGCGGTCCAATTTCACCGGGAGTTCGGGGTCCGGAACGCGATAATCCCCGATTCGCCAACCCCAAACCTCGTCAAAGAACGCCTCAAGGTTCGCGTCCGGGCAAGCCGCCCGGGCCCGCGCCGTAGCCTCATGCGCTATGCTGTCCGTCGTATTCACCTCCCCATTTTCTCCTCGCCGCTCCCCGCTTTGACCGTGAGCCCATCGAGACCATCTCCCACCAGCCCGGTTATTATCACGCCTGGCCAACGCTCATCCGCCGCCGCTCCGGCGAACTCATGGCCGCATATTCCGGCGGGCGTGAGCATCACGTGTGCCCCTTCGGGCGTCTTGAACTCACCCGTTCGCTTGACGATGGCCGCACCTGGTCCTGGCCTCAGATCGCGATGGATACGCCCATCGACGACCGCGACGCCGGCCTCTGCGAGACCGCCTCCGGCGCCCTGCTGCTCAACACGTTCACCTCGCTCGCGTACGAAAAGCTGCTCGCCGCCGCCAAGGACTGGGAGCCATCCCGCCTCGCCCGTTGGCAGGCCGTTCAACGCGCCACCACCCCCGCTCAGCGCGAGTCGCTGCTCGGCGCGTGGATGCTTCGCTCGACGGATGGCGGCATGACCTGGTCGAGCCCCTATCGCGTTCCCCTGACCAACCCCCACGGCCCGATTCAACTCGCCGATGGCCGGTTGCTCCACGCTGGCAAACGCTACCCCCGCGGCGGCCAGGATATCGGGTTTACCGTCTCCACCGACGATGGACTGACATGGAAGTGGCTCAGCGGCATTCCCGCCCGCCCGGGGGACGACCCCGCGCAGTATCACGAGCTGTATGCCGTTGAAACAGCCGACGGCCGCCTCGTAGCCCATATCCGCAACCACAACCGCCCAAACGAACGGGAGACGCTCCAGAGCGAATCTGCCGACGGAGGCAAGACGTGGTCCATTCCCCGGCCGATCGGCGTCTGGGGCCTCCCGTCCCACCTCCTCCGCCTGCGCGACGGCCGCCTGTTGATGACCTATAGCTATCGCCGCGCGCCCCGCGGTAATCACGCCCGCCTCAGCGAGGACCACGGACGCACCTGGTCAGACCCGATTGTTCTTTCCGACGACGGAACCGGCGACCTCGGCTACCCTTCCACCGTCCAACTCGCCAGCGGGCAACTTCTCACACTCTGGTACGAGTCAAAGTACTCTGGCTCCCATCCCGCCCAACTCCCTTCGCCGCCGTTCTCGGTGCTCCGGTTAGCCCGCTGGCGTCTCAGCTAATGAATTGGCGGCGACATGTCGATAGCTCAGAATGTTGGCGCGATCAGTCGACCGTTGGGCAATCCTCGTTCTTTGCGCACTCTACGTGGCAGCGGCAAGCTACATCGCCACGAGTAAACCGTATTGGCTGGATGAAACGACCACAGTCGGCATGGCCTCTCTGCCCAAGGTTGCAGACCTCTTTGCGTATCTTGTAGAAGGGCGGGAGCCCCATCCCCCACTTCCCTTTCTGCTCATCCGTCTCAGCATCGCGCTCTTCGGCTCTAGTGAACTTTCCGCCCGCCTGCCCTCCATCCTGGCCTTCTTCGGTGCGATGGTTGCCACCTATCACTTCCTCCGGTTGCGCCTTCCCGCTCCTTCGGCGATAGCTGGCGCGGTCTTGCTCGCCGTCGGCCCGGCAGGATACTACGCCACGGAGGCCCGGGGATACGCCCTTCTCTTGTGCGGTGGCGCCTGCGCGGCCTTGGCTTGGCAGAGGCGTAGTCACGCTGGCCTTGCCGCCGGTCTCGCACTGGCCATTTCCGCCCATTACTACGCGGTGATGCTCGCTCCCGCATTCGTCGCCGCGACTCTTGTTCGCGATCGTCGCGCGAGTCTCCCCACGCTTACCGCCATCGGCGCCGGCTTCGCTCCCCTTCTCCTGTATATGCCGCTGATCCGGGCCGCGTTAGCCAATGGATTGAGCAGTTGGCAGTACAACCCAGACAACATCGCTCGGCCGTCGTTCGACCAGCTGATTCAAATGGCCCTCGGCATTTTCGCCCGCCTGACGATTCCGTTGCTGTTCCTCGCCTTCGCTGCGATCTACCAGCGGCGCAGGCCTATCGCGCCTATCCCTGGCCTCAACCTGGCGGAGAAGGTACTGGCCATGGGTCTGCTGATGCTTCCTTTTGTTCTCCTGGCACTCAGCAAAGCCACCGTAGGCGCCTTCTTCGCGCGATATGTCATTGTTTGGCACCTTGGCGTTTCGTTCGCCGCTGCCGCGACGTTGGCCATTCGATGCCCCCGGCCTGTTTTGCAGTGGGCGTTTGTCTTTTCGTGCTTAGTCGGCCCTCTATGTTGGTCGAGTCTTTATCTGCCCAAGCCCGGCCCAGCGGCCGAACTCACGAATGCGTGGCCAAACCTTTCTCTCCCGGCGAATCTTCCTCTCGTCCATGCGGACGCTCTGGAGTTCGGTACCGTCTGGCACTATGCTCCGCCGGAGATTCGCCAGCGCCTCGTCTATCTCCACGATCGCTCCGAGTCCCGGCTCACTAGAGATCCCGTTCCCGAACACGCCATCCAGCTTGCCACGTCCGTTTTCCCCTATCGCACCGAGCCCTATGCTGACTTTGTGAGGTCTCGCGCTGGTTTCCTGATGCTCTCGACCGGGGACCTTCTCCGCGAATGGCTGCCTCATCGCCTTCGCGCCGAAGGCTATCGTCTCGAAACTCTCCTTACGCTGCCCCGCCACACGCTGTACCGCGTGAGTCCGCCTAGTCCCGCCGCCGATTGATTTTTCGTTTCCGGATGATCGAAATCTGAAGTTGTCTCCGCCCGTCCTGGTGTAGCACGATTCACCGTAAAGGAGACAAAATAATGGGTTTCGCAATGAAAACGGGAGACAGCAGACTCCCCGAAATGTACAACGTGATTTATGCGGTCGGCCAGAATTCGGCCAACTACTTTAAGGACGTCAAACTCGTCCAGTACTGCCTCCAGAAGATCTATGCGACCGGCCATTATGCGGCCCCCAAGGGCGCCATGACCGTCGACGGCATCTGTGGGCCCACCACCCGCGCCTGGATTAAAGCCTTTCAAAACGAGATGGTCAGCCAAGGCTGGTGTATGAATCCTGATGGCCGCGTCGACCGCGCCCCCGCCGACGCCAACGCCCACAACGTCACCCACACCATCACCATGCTAAATGCAGAACTCAAACGGCTTAACCCCAACGCTTGGGTCATGCTACCTTCCATCGTACCCTTAAGTTCTGGCACTCCGAGCGGGGCCGCTTCGGTGCCCCGAGTTACCCCTGCCGGCGGCGCCTAAGCTTTTTTCACTACCCATGTCGACATGCTGCGGAGCCCTTGCACTACGGTAGTTTTCAAGGGCTCCAGCCACTCCCCGCCCAACTCCTCGGTACACCTCTCCAGCATCGCCGCGTCCACTAAAAACCGGTCGGACCCGTCGGGCAAAGCGAATCGCCGCCCCTCTAAAGACACCAGCTCATCCTCCAACCCAATCGTTGATGCCAATCGAGCAAACAGCATGCCACCGGGCCGCAACACCCGCCACATCTCCCGGACCATCGCCGCAAAATGCGCTTCATCTTCCGCGAAGTGCAGCACCGCGCTACTGATCACCACATCCGCAAACGCATCAGGAAATGGCATCCGGTCCACCGGCGCGACCAGGAACCGGCCGGGGTCTCCGAGCGTTGCCACCGCCTCCGGATTCAGGTCGACGCCCCAAACGTCGTAGCCCTCATTCAGCAAATAAACCAAATTTCGGCCATAACCACATCCCGCATCCAAAACCCGCATGCCCGGCGCAATCCGCCCTTTGAGAATCTGGTCTAGCAGGTAGATGTCAATTGGCCCCAAGAGCCGTGCCAGGTCTGTCATGATTCCCCCGCATCATCCAACTCACAGCCACCGCCATCAAGACGAACCCAGCCGCGACATGATCCACCAAGTTGGCGATTCCGTTTGGATGAATCGCGAACTTCACGACCGCGTCCCCAACGCAAGCCCACATCAATAGATTCAACATCCGTCCCGGGTCTCCGTCCCATCTCCGCACCAACCAAGCAAAGCCCAGCGATGCCAGTACCGCCATCCCGTAGGCCGGCTCGGCTGGCCCTCGCTGATACTCCTTGCTCCAATACCGAGCGAGATCGAGCGCCACGGCCGCAAAAGTTACACTGTAGGCCACATGCCTAGCGAGCCAGCGGAGCCGGGTCAACACCACCAGCAACAAGCTCCCCGCCACCAAAAAGGCGAAACGCACGTCGAGCTGCCAGGAAACCGCGAACAGCGCCCCAGCCATCATGATAGCCCCACCCATCTCCACCCACCAAGCCGGTGGCGGCTCCTCGGCTTCGCCATCCGCCGGTGCAGTCGAGTGCGCCATGGCCCAAGCCAGCGCCCAACCAAAACAGAGGCCAAAGAAAAACTCCATGTATTTCCACCAGTGCAGATTCAGCTCCGGAGTATAGATCCGCCCCAAACCTTGAATCGCACCGCCCACCCCAAACCCGATGAATCCGCCCACGAAACATGGGAGCGCCCACCGTTGCGCCAAAGAACCCACCACTCTTGTCAGCGCCAGCGACGCGAAAAGAAATCCCGCCCAGATCTCAGGCCGAGGACGGTCCAGCAAATTCGAAAAGTAGATCACCTTGGGCTCATTCACCAACTTCCAACCCGCCCAAGTCGCCAGGATCATAGCCGCCGCTCCACACGCTACCAGCCTTGTTCTTGGCGTGAATCCCATCACAATCACCGCGCCCGCCAGCGCCCCCCAAATCGCCCCCTTCAGCCCCAAGCCGAGAAATCCCCACCAAAACGTCTCGGCCTTCACGATAAATCCGACCGTCTGCCCGTAGGTCATCTCTCCACCGAACCCAACCCCAACTGCACCGAAAGCAGCGAGCATGGTCCAATCCCGGCGCGGGTACAAGACCCCCAACGACAGAACGACCATTGCACCCGGAATCATGGCGCCGAACGGCCCGCCTCCGATGAAACCTCGTAGCCCCCAACCCAGCATCATCGCCACCGCCGGCAACCAATATCGTCTGTCGTTCACCTTGACAGAATAGCGCTGAAGCGACCGGGTAAAGTTTAAATGGCGGGAAGCCGATACCCCTAAGGTGAAGCAGAAAAAACGTGACTTCTGGATCAAGCTCACCGCCGCTTCCCTCATCGGGGCGGTGCTGTTCTGCTTCATGCCGCTCGGGCGGATGGCACGCGCCGAGAATGACTTCGTCCACTGGTACGTCGGCGGACTTCTATATGGCACTCCAGACATCCATCTCCAGGCGCCAAATCATGCCAAACAAGCCGAGCTCCTCGGCCATACTTTGGACCACTCGTATTTCATCCGCCCAACGTTTTACGGATTTTTTCTCAAACCACTGACGTGGTTCCCCTATCTCACCAGCTATTACCTCTACCAGACCTACAGCGTCCTCGCGTTGCTGTTCTTTCTCTGGACCTTCTCCCGCCGCTGGCCAGACATCTGGGTCTACGCAGCCATGTCCATTCCCATCATTTCGCACATGGTCAATGGCCAGGACGTGACATCTCTCCTTCTGTTCTGCACTGTTTCCATCCTGCTTTCCCGCCGCGGGCGCGACTTCCCGGCTGGCTTGGTATTCGCACTCTGCGCCATCAAATTTCACTTGTTCATCCTGACGCCCTTCGCGATGATTGCCCATCGGCGCTGGCGCCTCTTCGCCGGCGCGTCCGTTGGCCAGGCGATCCTCTTTCTGATTGGCTTAGCCGGCGGTGGCTGGCCGGTCTTTCTGTCGCTGATCGCCCTGCTTCGCCGCCCGGAGAACCACCCATATCCTGAACTGATGCCGAACTTGCGCGGCATGGTCCAAGCCTTAACTGGTGACTCTAGTCCGGCGGTCTATGTCAGCCTTTGTCTCCTGCTCGCTGCGGTCGCGCTCTACCTTATCTGGACTGCGAAGAGTTACGAAAAAAGCTTTGCCTTTGCCGTCATGGCGGGCCTGGTAATCAATTTTCACGCCTACATCCAGGACCCCATCCTCTTGTTCCTCTGCGCCGTACTGCTTTTCGATGGAGAAGAGTCCCCGGCTCTCCGGACGGTCTTTCAGATCCTTCTCTTCCCTGCCGTCTACCTGCTGCTACTGTGGCAGCCGCCGTTTAGCGGAACCTACGGACTTCTGGTCCTCGCCGTCTTCGGCGTGGCCGTTCGCGACCAACTGAAGTGCCGCCTCCCAGCCATGGGAATGCCCAAATCCCCGCCGGAAGTTGTTCAGCAATCGTGAGCCCGGCTGGCAGACACAAGAGCTTTGACTTTGCCATCATGTCGGGCTTCGTTATCAATTGTCACGCCGACATTCGCGATCCCATCCTTCTGCTCCTCTGTTCCGCTCTGCGTTGCGCTGGAGATGGACCCCTGCTCTACAGACTGTTTTCCGGATCCTTCTCTTCCCTACGGTCTGCTTGCTTCTACTCTGGCAGCCACGGTGCAGTGGAACCTTTGGGCTTCTCGTCTTCACCGTCTTCGACGTGGCCCCTCACGACCAACTGCACTGCCGGCTCCCTGCCCTGGCAATGTCCAAATCCCCGTCCCCCGTGGTCCAGCGATGGGGATGCCGCCTGGCATCTTTTGCTTGCACGGCCCCGCACCTTGGCATGTCGCTGCACCACCCGAAGCGCCCATGTCGATCCAGTAGCCGGGCAAGCCCCTCTTAGGTTTGGTAGAAGTCTGTAATCTGGCGGCTGATGGCCTTCGGTTCAACCCAGTACGTCCCGCGGGCGACCCGACGGCGCAGGGTCCCCAGCCTTCGAGGGCTCGGTGACAAGGCGAGTTTCGCCAAGTCCGCAACCGGAGGAAGCGGGTCCAGCTTGGGAGGATGTTCAGGGTGAGATAGGCCTACTGACATAATGAAGTCCCTCGCGCCGACGACCGATAGCACCGCCGGTAGCTGATCGGTACGGAAATTCTGGGGATAATGCTCTCATCGGCGAAACATTCTTGAGCTTCATTGGTTAGTCCGAAGATTTCTGCCTTAGTCCTTCTCGGACTACCTTCGCTAGGCCGAGCCCCCCCCCGGCGGCTATGCTCTTAGCCAGGTGTTCCTGGGCGAACTCGATCATTGAGCTCGCCGAAGAGTCCTCTCCTCCCCAGAGCGCGCCACTCGCTGTCGAGCCCATCGTTTGCAGGATCTGCCCGATCAAAAGAGCCTCGAACTCCGATGCGACCTTCCCTGCCTCCTCGTCGTTTGCCGGAGGCTTGCGCTTCGCCTCGATAGTGGGCGTCAGCGAGGGCAGTCCCTTCAAAAGTTCTGGCGACATCAGATCACCTCCAACTCGGCGTCCATCGCCCCTGCTGCTTTCATAGACTGGAGCACCGCGATGATCTCGCGCGGAGTTGAGCCAATTGCTTGCAACCCTCGCACAAGATCCTCCACGGTCGCACCCGGTTTCACCGAAACTTGGCGAGCCTTGTCCTCCTTGGAGCCAACACCAACCGAAGGGGTCACTGTGGTCGTTCCTGCCGCCAGCGGCTCGGGCTGGGACACGTCCAGTGAAGTCTGCACTTCCACGGCGAGACTTCCATGGAGAATAGAGACCGGCGCGAGCCGCACGTCCTTGCCCAGGACAATAGTCCCCGTACGCTCATTGATTACAATGCGCTGGCGGCGGTCAGCGTCGACGGTCAACATCTCCATCTCGGCAAGGAATTCAACGAGTCTCGCTGAATATGCAGGTGGAGGGAGCAGGGCGATGACGGCCGAGCTCTCCGCTTGGGCCACCAGCGTCCCCTGGGAGGCGAAACGTTCATTGATCACCTTGGCAACCCGGGCTGCGGTAGAAAAGTCTGCGCGCAGGAGCTGCAATCGAAGCGAAGTCGCCGAGATCTGCGATGGCGAGGCGCGCTCCACGATCCCGCCCGAAGGCACCCGCGCCGCAGTCGGATGATTGACCGTCTGAGAATTCGCGGCCCTTCCAGCAACGAAGCCGGCGGTAATCAAGGCACCTTGGGCGGCCACATACGTCTGACCGTCAACTCCTTTCAGTGAAGTCAGCAAAAGCTGTCCGCCCTGCAAGTTGGCCGCGTCTCCGATGGTTGAAACCGTAACGTCCACCCGAGTACCCGGCTGGGCGAAAGGCGGCAACGTCGCTGTGACCATGACCGCAGCGACGTTCTTAACCTGCATCGCTTGGGGATTGACGGTCACCCCCATCCGGCCAAGGAGGTTCGCCAAGGTCTGAGCGGCAAAGATCGTCTGTCGCTTGTCTCCAGTGCCGTTTAGGCCGACAACCAGCCCGTAGCCGACCAGTTGGTTGTCCCGGACGCCTTCGATTGCAACCAGCTCCTTGAGGCGAGCCGGGGCAGCCCAACCAGTCTCTGCTAACAACATCACAAAACCAACAATCATCGTCAGGTTTTTCATATTGGTAGCAACCCCAACAGGAGCCGATAGAGAAGGAAGGGGCGGCGCACCGCATCGCCGACGACGCCCTTACCATTCACCCTCACCTCCAGCATGCCGACCCTGTCTGAAACGACCGAATTGCCACCCGTCAGGTCCTCGGGACGGACAACGCCGCGGACCTCAACGATCTGCCGCTCCGAGTTAACAACGACCTCTTTCACCCCGTGAACGATTAGATTCCCATTCGGGAGTACCGTCCGTACTCGAGCAGTCAACGTCGTATTTAAAACGGTGGTGCGGCTAGTCTCCCCCTGACCCTGGAGTTGGGTAGCTCCGTTCGTTCCGGCCAGATTCGCGAGAGGACCAGCGATAGGCAGCGGGCCGAGCGCCGCCGTCACCCCCTGCTTCACACTTGACTTTCGATTCGAATTGGTGACACCCCTCGCCACAGCCGAAGCCCGGTCAATCACGACGATGGTGACAAGGTCGTCCACGTTCTGAGCCCGGAAATCTCTTCCGAGATCCGCCAATCTTGCACTGGATTGAAACAAGGAACCAGGCGTTGCGGCTGTGTAAAGAGTCGATCCGCCTTGGACCGCCTCCTGGATGTATTGATCCAGCGGCGAGAGCGAAGGGCCGGGCTTCTTCCTCGCCCAGACGGTTGCAAGGCTGAGGACAAACAGAAAAGAGAGAACGAGGGCTTTCATTTGGAATCTCCTGGAGTCACCTGCACGGCACCGGTGCCCGTCACGCGAGCCCGCAATCGACGACCATCCCGCTTGATCAAAACGGATTGCCCTTCCGTGCCGTCCATCTCAGCCACCGCGTCGAAGCTGAGAGTCGCGGAAGCCATCTCGAGCGAAGCGTGCACGCTTTCCCCCCGGCGCACCGGAGGGACGACTGCGAGGTCGGAACGAAGAAGCCGTTGACCCGGACGCAGCAACCGCCGCAGCCGGACCTTCTTATCGCGCGGGTCGGCACAATCGCTCACGGCCTGGAACGGATTCAGCCACTGTTCAGCGTTTTCAAACTGCTCCTCCGCCGGCTGAACTCCGGCGGCGAGCTCTACCTTTGCAGTCCAACATGGACGCCGGACGAGAACTCTAGCCTTTGCCCACACCGGAAGCGACCGCTTCGCCTTCGTCGTGAGTGAACCGCGCCAGAGTACCGGCGCGTCAATAGCCTTCCCCAACCCGCCCAATACACCCTGCCGGCGAAAACTGAGCAGCCCAGGCGGCAGAGGATACCGGAGGTAATCAAGCATCTCCACCCTGACCTCCTCTGCAGGGAAGAGCTCTCGGGCTGCACTTTCTAGCGACGCCAACATTGCAGCCGGGTCGAGAATTGCCTGTTTTCGTTCCAAACAAAGCGACTCTGGTAGATCGTCCGAGGCTAACCCCACCGTCGCCGCGAGCCGGGCCAACTGGGCGCGGGACAAAACCCGCCTGACCCCGGGAGACGGTGAAGGGCCGAACTCTGTATCCTGCTCGACGGCAAGGAAAGAAGGAATGACGGCGCTTAAGTCTCGCGCGACGATCCTCTCGCCCTCAATTGCAGTGCAGCCCGGCACTTCAAGAGCAACTAGAAGCAGACCAACAACTAAGCGCATAGTGCTCCCTTACTAACGAGCGATGTTATTGACTTGTTGATACATCTCGTCAGCAGCTCGGACGACTTTCGAGTTGGCCTCATAGGCTCTCTGACTCATGATCAAGTTAATGAATTCTTCAACCACGCTTACGTTCGACTGCTCGATGTAACCTTGCATGAGTGATCCGATCCCTTCCTGGCCACCAGGATTTCCGATTACGGGCTCACCGGAAGCGTCGGTCGGCAGAAACAAGTTCCGTCCAATGTTGTTCAAACCTGCCGGGTTCACGAACGTCGCCAGTTGGATTTGACCAGCGATCTGAGCGGCGGCCTGGCCAGCTTGTTGGAAACTCACGGTACCGTCTTGAGCAATCGAAATCCCTTGAGCTTCGGGCGGAATGGTGATCTGCGGTTCCAGCGGGTCGCCTTCACTCGTCACCATGATGCCATCCCGATTCATTTGAAACTGTCCCGAGCGGGTGTATCCGATCTCGCCGTTGGGACGGCGAACCTGGAAGAATCCCCGGCCTTCGATTACCAAATCGAGCGGATTACTCGTCTGCATGAAACTACCCTGCGTGAAGATGATCTCGTTGGCGAAGGTGCGCGCACCCAGACCGATCTGGAGTCCGCTGGGAACAGTGGTTTGTGCGCCAGCCGCCGCGCCGGGCTGCACCATGGTCTGGTAAAGCAGGTCCTGGAACTGAGCCCGGCGCATCTTAAAGCCGACAGTGTTGGCGTTCGCTAGATTGTGCGCGATATTGTCAACGTTCGTTTGCTGTGCCGACATCCCACTTCCCGCACTGAAGAGAGCCCTGATCATAGTTTTGTTCCTTTAGCCATGAGACTTCACGACTTCATCGAGGACCTTTTGATTCATTTCTGAGGTCATGGTCATGGCACGTTGTAAAGACTCGAATTGCCGCAGCACATGAATCATTCGCACGGCTGATTCAGCAGCGTGCACGTTCGGCGCCTCCAGATACCCTTGATAGACCTGATACTGCCTGGCCACGGTCGGTTGATCTGTCGCCGCCGCATCCGCAGGCAGCGCAAATGTGCTGGATCCCTCTTTGGTCAAGGCTTCCGTCCGGGGGAACTCGACAACTTTAAGTTGGGCTACGGCGGCGCCGTTCTGATGCACCTCGCCCGCGGCTGTGATGTGAAGATCGCTGTTCGCTGCCAGTTGGATGGGGCGATTCAGGTTGTCAAGCACAGGGCGCCCGTCGCCAGACTCGAGGACACCATTCGGAGCAACCCGAAACGAGCCAGCTCTCGAATAGGAGGGGTTCGCCCTGCCTCCGAGGACGAAAAACCCCCGACCGGAGATCGCCAGATCGGTCGACTTCCCAGTCGCCTGCAGCGGGCCTTGTGTATGGTCCGTCCAGTTTCGCTCAGTTACTGGAACAGTTAAAGGCGGGGCACCGTTATTGTATGCTTCTGGCCCGACGAACAGCCCGTAAGCTTCCCGATCCGCCTTAAACCCAGCGGTTGTGCTGTTGGCGAGATTGTTAGCCAGAATTTCGAGCGACTCCATTCTCGCTCGCATTCCGCTCGCTGCTGCCACTCCGATTGGATCCATAACTGGCTAAGGCTGTTGCAGATTGAGTGCCAAACCAAGTTCCGAAGAA
>LNFE01000040.1 GCA_001464575.1 Acidobacteria bacterium Ga0077553
CTGGCGCGGGCGTCGCCAGGAACCAAGGCGGGCCCGGCATGGCCGCCGCGAAGAGCCGCCTCGCGGGTGGACAGGTCGAGGCCGGAGAGTTTGGCGGCGCTACTGTGGCAGCCCAGGCAGTTTTTGGCGAGCACGCCGTGGGCTTGTTCGGCGAGGTTCTGCGCGGAGAGCGAATAAGCGATTAGCGCGGAGAGAACTAGTGCTCGCATAACTGCATCCAACATACAATAAGGGGATGTTCGGAGCAATCGAAGCGGGTGGCACGAAATTCGTGTGCGCGATGGGGACGGGGCCGGAAGATGTTGTACTTTCCGCCGAGATTCCCACGACGACGCCCGAAGAAACCATGGCGGGGGTCGCCACATTTTTCGCGGGGAAGAAGCTGAAGCGCGTGGGGATTGCCTGCTTCGGGCCGGTGGATCTGGCCGGGGGGCGGATTGCGAAGACGACGCCCAAGGTAGCTTGGCGCGGCTTTGGAATCCAAGCAGCCGTCGAGCAGGCGCTGCGGGCAAAGACCGTGCTGGATACGGACGTGAACGGCGCGGCGCTGGGAGAGTACTTGTGGGGAGCGGGCCAGGGCGTGGATCCGCTGCTGTATGTGACGGTGGGAACGGGGATTGGTGGCGGCGGCGTGGTGGACGGCAAGCTGTTGCATGGCCTGCTGCATCCGGAGATGGGCCACGTCCGGGTGCCGCGGGTGGACGCCGCGCCGGGGATCTGCTTTGCGCATGGCGACTGCTTGGAGGGGCTGGCGTCGGGTCCGGCGATTGCGGCGCGTGGCTCCGATTATGAGCTGGCCGCGGAGTATTTGGGAATGGCGATGCAGATTTATACGTGTGTGCTGTCGCCCCGGATGGTGCTGTTGGGGGGTGGGGTGATGAAGCGTCCGGGGATGTTGGGCAAGGTGCGGGCGGCGGCGAAGCGATACATGGCCGGTTACGCGCCGATGCCGGAGATCCGCGCGCCGAAGTTCGGGCAGCGCGCTGGGACGTTGGGAGCGCTGGCGCTGGCGGTGCGCGGTTGATTCTTTTTTCGGAAGCGTTGCGCCTGTTCATGCACGGCGTTTTGAAGGTACTGCTGCGCGTGAAGCGGCGCGGGGAGAGGTTGCCGGCGTCGGGTCCGGCGCTGGTGGCGGCGAATCACTACTCGTTTCTGGATGCGTTTTTGATGGGGAGCGGGACGCGGCGGTGGATCCGGTATCTGCTGTGGAAGCCGTATTACGAGAACAAGTATGCTCAGCCCTTTGCCAAGGCCCTGTTCTGTATTCCGATGGCGCAGGAGGGGATTCGAGAGATTGTGGCGAATCTGCGCGGGGCGCAGGCGGTGATCAAAGAAGGCCATATGGTGGGGATCTTTCCGGAAGGGGAGATCACGCGGACGGGGGCGATGGCGCCGTTTCGACGGGGGTATGAAAAGATCCTGCAGGGGACTTCGGCGCCGATTATCCCGATGCATCTGAGCGGCTTGTGGAAGCACCCACTCTCTCCGACGCCAGCCCCGTGGTTTCCCTGGCGCCGTTGGAATGTGACGATCTCGATTGGAAAGCCTTTGCCTGCGGAGACGACGCCCGAGGAGCTGCAGCGGCAGGTGCTGCGGTTGATCGGGGAGACGCTAGCGGAACGCTTCCGCGATGTGGCACTGCGGGAGCGGAATACGCCGGCGGTGGGGGCGATGACGTTTGGGGAGTGGTGGCGCGAGGCGAACCGGCGGAAGGGGGGTCGTATTGACGAGGTGACCGCGGCGGACGACCGGGAGTATGCGATCGGGGTGATGGCAGCGGTGCTGGCGATGGGAGATCAGCCGATTGTGTTCGATGGGGTGGCGGTGCGGCAGCAGGATCTGCTGGCGACGATGGAAAGTGCGGCGATGTTTGGAACGCCGGCAGCCGGACGATTGTACGAGTTGTTGTTCGCGATGGCGATGGGGTGGCCGTTGCGGCAGGGGGCGGGGAAGTGGCTCTGGGGGTGACGCCGCGGATCGACGAGGCGGGAATGCTGCATCTGCTCGGGCCGGGCAGGGAAGCCGAATGGGCGACCGGGCAATTAGCCGCAGAAATTCTCAGCAGCTAGCTGGAAAATTCAGGATGGAGACCGAAAAACGTCTGCCGACTTTCGGGGCCGCTAGAGGACGTAGGGAGTGAAAGCGTGAGCGGCTGCGGACGCCTGCAAGAGAGCCGCTCACGCATGCGATGCCCTTCGGAGGCCTAGCCATAGTAAGCACTAATAGCCGGCTCTTTTCAAGATAATTCGCCGAAATTTCAATTTCTTTACTCCGTTAAGAGCGAATGGAGCCGCAGCACGGTGCGCCAGTTGCGGGTGGTGCCCGTGGTGGGGAGCTTCGCCGCGAACTTGCTGGTTCCGACTCCGTTGGGCAAATAGACGTAAAGGTGGAGTCCGCTGAGCGTGCAGGCTTCCGGCGGGTCGGGGACGGGGAGCGGTCCGGGAGGTGCAAAGAGAAAGGTGACGTAGCTGTGTTCGGGCGGATACGGATTGCCTTGCACAACCGCTTCGATTTCGCCGGCTGTGCGAAGGAGCGCCGGGAATGGGAGGTGGGAAGGCAGGGCGGCCGCGACATCCGGCGTGGCAGTGAAGACCACATTACCGGACTGAATGTAGGTGCGGACGTTGGTACATCCGGCGTTCTCGCAGAGGCGAACCAGTTCCTTCATGGGGAGCTTGCCGTGGCCGCCGACGTTGATTCCCCGCAGCAAGGCGAGGTAGGTTGAAGGCATGAACAAGGTTAACTTGGCGGAGAAGCTGGCGCTGATCAGCGACCACTGGAATCCGCGGGTGGTGGGCGAACTGAATGGCCAGCATGTGAAGATTGTGAAGTTCAAGGGGGAGTTCGTCTGGCATGACCATGCGGACGAGGACGAGATGTTTCTGGTCGTCAAGGGGCGGTTCCGCATGGAGTTCCGCGACCATGCGGTGGATCTCAAAGCGGGAGAGTTCCTGATCGTGCCGCGGGGCGTGGAGCACCGGCCGGTGGCCGCAGAGGAGGTGGAGGTGCTGCTGTTCGAGCCCGCCGGGATCTTACATACCGGCACGGTGGATTCAGCGCTGACGCGGCGCGAGTACGAATGGATATGATCGCTGGATGCTGCGTTCTCTGATCCTCTCGTTTTCCATGTTGGGTTGCCTCGCGGGGCAATCGCGAATTCCAGTGGTTCTATCGACGGACGTCGGCAATGAAGTCGATGACCAGTGGACCATCGTTTACCTGCTGCTGCGGGAAGATCTGGATGTAAAGGGGATTCTGTCGGCCCATGCGCCGTCGTTGAGTCCTCCGGCCGGCCGGGTTTCGCTGGATATCTTGCGCGACGTGGTGGAGCGGCGCATGGGTTTGGCCGTGTATCCGCCACTGGTCGAAGGGGCGAACGGACCGTTGACGTCCCGCACGCAGCCGCAATCTTCGCCGGCGGTGGACTTCCTGATCGCCGCATCGCAGCCTTACTCAGAGGCCAACCGGCTGCAGGTGCTGAACATTGGGGCCATCACGGATGTGGCCAGCGCGATTTTGCGGGACCCCTCGATCACCCGCCGCATCCGCGTGATCAACATGGGCTTTCACGATTCGGTGAAGGGCGGCAACGAGTTCAATATCGCCAACGATCCGACGGCGATGCAAGTGGTGCTCGACTCCGACGTTCCGCTCGTGACCGGTCCCGGGGACGTCTGCCGGCGGGACTTGGCGCTATCCCTTGACCAAGCCCGGCAGATGGTTGCCACGCGGGGGCCCATTGGCGCCTGGCTTTGGAGCGAGTTTCAGGCCTGGTACTACCGCCACGTCAAGCCGCTGCGAAAGGATGATTTTTCAAAGCCATGGATGATCTGGGACAATATCACCCTAGCCTATCTTCTAGGAATGGCCGAGTCGCGGGAGGCAGCCCGACCGCGCTTGACGGATGCCATGCAGTTTGAGCCGCGAGCGGAGTCCAGTGCGCGGATGACCTGGATCACCAAGGTGAACAGCCAAGCGATGTGGGCCGATTTCCTCGGGCGCCTCGATCAGTTCCAAGCCACGCACGCCGTGCCGCGTTAGCCTTGTTCAATCGCCTCATCGAGCCGGCGGAGGGCCGTCTGCAGACGCGCGGCGGACTGCTCGGCCAGCCGCAGTTGATCGGCCAAGTGCATCGCAGCCAGCACGGCAATCCGGCCAGCGTCCAAGTTACCGCCCCGTGCGATCGACGACATTAATTCGTCAACGCGCCGCGCCGACTCTTCGAGTTCGGACGGGTCACCGGTGGTCGAAAGATTATAGACCTGGTTAAATACGGTGACGCGTACTTTAATTGGATCCGAGGGGACGGTCGCATCCATAAAGGGGAGCCTTACGATTCGGCTAAGCGGTCCATCTGTCCGAGTAACTTTTCGATCCGGTTTTTGACTTGCTTCCGCTCGGCGCGAAGAAGTTCCAGTTCCTTTTCCGATGAAGAAGAGGTCGCCTGAAAGTTCTCGAGATCGGCCTTGGCCTTCCGGGCTTCGGCTTCGGACTCTTTCAACTGCTCCCGAAGAGACTTATTCTCCTCCTTGAGCTCGCTGATGAGTTCGACGGCCTTGAGGATGCGTTCCTCAAGGCCGTCCAGGCTGTCGGTATCTTCGAACAGCTGTGCCATGGTATTTACGCGATGGCCGCTTTGGCTTTCTCGACCAGGGCCGCAAAAGCAGGTGCATCGGTAGCGGCGATGTCGGCCAGCATTTTCCGATTCAGCTCGATACCGGCCTTCTTGATGCCGGCCATGAACTTGCTGTAGGAGATGCCTCCGAGGTGGCAGGCCGCATTGATACGAACAATCCACAGCGAGCGGAAGTTCCGTTTCTTCTGGCGGCGGCCAACGAAGGCGTATTTTAGGGCCTTCTCAACAGCTTCCTGGGCCGAGCGGTTCAGCTTGGACTTTGTGAGGAAGTAACCTTTCGCCCTGGCGAGGGTTTTCTTCCGGTAATTTGTACGTTTGGTTGAACGTTTTACTCTGGGCACGTTTGTCTCCTTATGAGTGGGTTAGTCTTACCGGCGGAACGGGCACGTGCGAGGAGCCTCGGCCGCACGGGTGGCGGGCTGCCCTAGTAGGGCAGCATCCGCAGCATTTCGGGGCTGTTGGTCGGGTCCATGACCACGTCACCTTTCAGCTTCCGCTTGCGCGCGCGGCTTTTGCCGGAAAGCAGGTGGCGGGCATTGGCATGATGCCGCATCACCTTACCTGAGCCGGTCTTCTTAAAGCGCTTTTTGGCGCCCTTATGCGTTTTCAACTTCGGCATGGGATTTCCTTGGGGGAATAATGACGTGAGGCGACGGCGCGCAAAAACGCGTCGGCGCTCCCCACGCACTTTTGTTAGGATACCACGACTCGCTGCTTCTCGTAGTATCCCCAGGCGAACGGCGGGTCGGAAAGCTCGCGAACCAGCGAAAATCCATTCCGGCCAGTGAAAAAGCCGAGCGAACGCGCGTTGCGGACCGGACCATGCATGATGACGGCGCCAAGCCGGTTTGCCCCACTGCGGGCGATGACGGCGTCGAGCATCGCCTGGGCCAAGCCCTGACCTTTATAGGCGGGGAGCAATCCGATTTGATCGACCAGAACATAACCGTCCAGCGGAAGATGGGCAGCCAGGCTGGCGGATTCCGGGGTCAGCTCGGCCTCTTCACCGCCTACGGCGCGCAAAAAGCCGACGACCCGGCCATCTTCGACGGCGACGACCGAGTAGGCCGACGCCTCGAATCGGCGGCTGTACTCCTCCGCCGATTCGATGTACACAAGGTAGCCGTCGGCCGAGCGAGCCGCTTCCGGTTGAAAACGAACCGCTTCGGCAACGCCAGCAGCGCCGGGGCCATGCAGTGCAAGGGCAGGAACAATGGTGACCATGGATCAAGGAACGCGGGCGGCGTTGACTTTCAGAGACCGATTGGCGCCGGTGTTGTCGAGATAGCGGATAATGAGGGCCATGGTGAGGCTGTCCCGGCGGTCGTCAAATCGGCCCCGAAGGATTGAGATGACTCTTTTGCCAGGGGCCGCGGCATCACCCGCCAGATAACCGTTCGTCAGGGTATAGGTGAGCGAGACCTTGGTGCCGTCGGACAGGACCACGTTGGCCGACTTCTCCCCAAACACGACGGTACCCATTCGCTGCCCCTTGTTCTCTTCCTCGAGCGACAACAGTTCCCACTTGCCTTCGACGGAAGCCGAGAGCAAGGAGACCACGAAAAAGAGCCAGCAGAACAGCAGACGGGGCATTTCTATGCGGAATACTTAATCTTGATTATCTTTCCATTCCTCGTACCACGCCATTTGAATCGCTTCCAGTTTCCCTTCATTCGATTTCATCGGGTCGTCGTCAAAGTCCGGCAGTGCCAACACCCATTCGCGCAGATCGGTAAACCGAACCTGTAGCGGATCCACTTCGGGATGGGCCTCCAGCAAGGAGAGACCGATGTCTTCAAAATCCTGCCACGAGAGTTTCTTCATTCAATTTTGGTCCCTTTGAGCGCGCCGCGGACGGCGCTATTCATCATGGTTTCGGCCAAACCGCGGGAGGCGTGATCGAGTGCATCCATCTTACGCTGAATCAGCACGTAATCGTCGCCATGGTAGCTGAGAAGCAGTTCGTTGATGGCCAGGTCGACGGCCGCTTGCTCCGCAGCCGGCAGTTCAAACCACGCATCGTTCTGTTTCGCCTTGTCGACGGCGGCCAGAATCCGGTCGGCTTCGACCCGCGCCTCCCGCACCTGCCGCTCCTTAAAATCCTCTTCGGCTTTGTCGAAGCTTTCAAGGATCATCGCCTCCACCTGCTCATCGGTCAGGCCATAGCTCGGTTTGATTTCGACCGACTGCTCTTTGCCGGTCCGCAGATCCTTGGCGGACACATTCAGAATGCCGTTGGCGTCGATCAGGAACCGGACTTCGATGCGGGCCATGCCCGCCATGACCGGATCGATATCTTTGAGATCGAAACGCGCCAGGGAGCGGCAGTCCTTGGCCAGTTCCCGTTCTCCTTGCAGAACGTGAATCAGCACGTTGCGTTGGCCATCGACGGCGGTGGTGAACTGTTCGGTGGCCGAGGCGGGAATGGTTGAATTCCGGAGAATCAGCTTGCTGACGACGCCACCCATTGTTTCGATGCCGAGAGAAAGCGGCGTGACATCGAGAAGCAGTTGATCCTCCACTTCGCCGGAGAGGATACCGGCCTGCACGGCGGCGCCGAGGGCGACCACTTCATCCGGGTTCAGTTCCGTATGCGGCTCGGCCTTGAAAAGTGCCCGGACGGCCTGCCGTACCAACGGGAT
>LNFE01000041.1 GCA_001464575.1 Acidobacteria bacterium Ga0077553
TTTTAGGGTCGAGCAGTAGTCGTCGCGTCGCTCGTGCGAATCCGCATCGTGCCGTTCACCCGCCACAACGCATGCTCCGCCGTCGGCGACGTCGAACTCGGCACGTGGACCTCCATATTCTCAAAGCAGTAAGTGATCTCGGCGCCCCGGCCGGTCAATTGATCGAAAAGCCCAATCGCGAGTTCGGGCCAGGTTTTGGTGTCGTTCGGTTTCTGTTCCATGCACCAGTGGATGCCCGGTGCCCCCCATCGACACAATCAATCTTTCTATACTGACGCGAAGGATCGCGAAATCACGCCACATCCCTTTATGACGCCGGAACAGCGCTGGAACCGAATTCAAGCCCTCTGCGAAGAAGCCGAGAAGCAGCCCGAAGCGCACCGCACAGCCTTCCTCGAACGGGTCGAATCAAACGATTCCATCCGCGACGAGGTCCAGGCCATGCTCACCGCCCTCTCGCAGGAAGCCAACGCCGCCGCCGGCTACCAGCCGCCCCCCGCCGCGCCCACCCCTGACGCCCCCGCCACCATCGGCCCCTACACCATCCTCGGCTTCCTCGGCCGCGGCGGCACCGGCGCCGTCTACGCCGCCGAAATCGATCGTGCCGGCGTGAAGCAACCCGTCGCCGTCAAAGTCCTCCACTCCCATCTCGCCGACGGCGAAACCGAAGCCCGCTTCCATCGCGAACAGCAAATGCTCGCCCAGTTGGACCACCCCGGCATCACCCGCGTCCTCGACGCCGGCGTCACCGCGGACCAACAACCCTACCTCGTCATGGATCGCGTCCTCGACGGCGCGCCCATCGATCGCTACTGCGACCGCGAAAAACTCGACATCACCGGCCGCCTCCGCCTCATGCTCGAAGTCTGCGACGCGGTCGCCGCCGCCCACCGCTCCCTCATCGTCCACCTCGATCTCAAACCCTCCAACCTCCTCGTCGACCGCGACGGCCGCGCCCGCCTCCTCGACTTCGGCACCGCCAAACTCGTCCGCCCCGGCGACCTCACCAGCACCCGCCAAATGACCCCGCTCTACGCCAGCCCCGAACAGCTCCGCGGCGAGTCCGTCACCACGGCCTGCGACGTCTACAGCCTCGGCGTCGTGCTCTACGAACTCGTCACCGGCGAGTGGCCCTTCGGCAGTCGAGACTCCATGTTCGGCGTCTGGGCCCGCGCCTCCGGCGAAACGGAGAGTCGCCGCCTCACCGAACGCCTCACCCCGGAAGCCGCCGCCGCCCGCGGCATGCGCGTCGAACAGTTGCGCACCACCCTCCAGGGCGACCTCGAAGCCATCGTCCAAAAGGCGATCGCCGCCCAACCCGAAGAACGCTATCTCACCGTCGCCGCCCTCGCCGACGATCTCCAGCGCTTCCTCGACCAGCGTCCCGTCCTCGCCCGCAAGCAAACCGCCTGGTATCAGCTCCGCAAATACGCCGGCCGCCACCGCGGCGCCGTCACCTCCACCCTCCTCCTGCTCATCGGCCTCACCGGCGCCCTCGGCTACGCCTGGTGGCAGCAACGCGAAAAGCTCGCCGCCGCCCGCGTCGCCCAGGAAACCGCCGAGTTCCTCAATTGGATGATCCAAAGCTCCCGGCCCATGTACGGCGGCCGACAGGATATGCCCGTCCGCGAACTCGTCCAGAACGCCGGCAAAGAGCTGAAACGCCGCCAAAACATGAGCGATACCGCCGCCGGAACCCTCCTCCAAACCCTCGGCGGCTACCTCGCCGAAGCCGGCGATCCCGATGGCGCCATGGGCATGATGGAAGAAGCCGGCCGCCGCGCCGCCACCCCCGGCGAACGCATCACCGCCCGCATGGCCGTCAGCAGCATGCTCATCGGCCGCGGCAAGTGCGACGACGCCATGAAGATCGTTCGCGAAGTCGAAGCCGACGTCGAGCGCCACCGCGCCTCCATGCCCCCCATCACCTTCGTCACCTATCTCACCCAGCGCAGCGAATCGATGGATACCTGCGAAGCGCGCAAGGCCGACATCGTCAAACTCCTCGCCCCGCTCCCCGGCATCATCCGCCAGGTTCCTGACGATTCCACTGACCTCGCCATGCGCGCCGGCCTCCTCAAGGCCCTCGCCATGAACACCTACGCCGTCGCCCTCTACTCCGCCCAACGCTACGAAGAAGCCCTCCAAGTCGTCGAAGAAGGCATGCGCTACGCTGGCACCGGCCCCGACACCCCGGGCGTCCGCATCGCCCTCTATCGCACCATCGGCTACATCGAACAAGGCCGCGGCCGGATCAAGGAAGCCGCCGACGCCCTCGGCGAATGCGTCCGTTTAAGCGAAGGGTTCACCAGCACCTTCGAAAACCTCCGCCTGAAAGTCATGTGGGCCACCAAGCTCGGCCTAACCGGAGAAACCGAACGCCCCGCCAAAATCGCCCGCGATGTCATCGCGGAAACCCGGCGCCGCTCGAGCGAGATCGGCCCCATCCGCTGGATGATCCTCTCCGATGCCGCCCTCGCCCTCATGCGCTCCGGGCAATGCGAAGAGGTGCCCGCCCTCGTCAAGGAAGTCGACGCCATCGCCGGCAAAAGCATGGGAGCCGCTTGGCGCGGCAATCGCCTCTCTGCCGAAGCCTTCTGCCTCATCAAGCTCGGGAAGGTGGAGGAAGGCAGGGCTCTGGTCCGCGAAACCCTCACCGTCATGGGCCCCATCTTCACGCCAGATTCCAAGCTGAAGAAGGAACTCGAAGCCGCCCTCCGCTAGCTTGCTCGGAAGTTTGCGCCAGGAATCGGCAAGAATTTCCTACCCCTGCCCGGCCTCGCCGCGCACGAAAGCTGATTCCAATAGACTTCTGGGCGGCCCTCACCGATGGCACAGCAATTGCAACTCGTCCGACCCATACATGCCGAACTCCGCAACTCGCCCACTGGGTAGATCTCTCTGAACGCCAATTCGTTTCTCCCTCCCTGTCGAATTCTGGATTCCACCCCTAAGGTAAATCCGAATTCGCGTCGATCTTTGTATAGTCCCTCCTAATAGTCCTGTGCTGTAGTCCTGTGTTGCCGCCAGTGGTCCGGTGAGCGCCCCGCCCCCTTCCGCCGTTCGCGTTCGAATCTCTTCGCGCTCGAAGAAATGGAGTTCCTCATGCTGTTCGCCGCGCGTCCCCATCCCGCCTCCCGGCAGGATTCCGTCCATCAATTCCTCCTTCTGGCCCCACTCCGCTGGCAGCGCCAGAGCCAGTTCGACGATGTCGTCGTCGACGAACTCGCCTACCACGAACTCCTCGGCGACGTGCAGCGATTCCGCGGCCAAAGTTATCTCGCCGATGGGGCCCTCCGCCCCGCGGACCTCGCCCCCGACGGTC
The DNA here is from genome assembly GCA_001464575.1 of Acidobacteria bacterium Ga0077553. Classification (GTDB taxonomy): domain Bacteria; phylum Acidobacteriota; class Terriglobia; order Bryobacterales; family Bryobacteraceae. The sequence continues at coordinate 3,326 of LNFE01000041.1, forward strand.
GCCACCAGCAGCCCATCGACCCCTACAGTTGGCATCTCGTCATCCGGAACGAAGGGCGCGAAGTCGTCAGTTGCGCCCGCTA
>LNFE01000042.1 GCA_001464575.1 Acidobacteria bacterium Ga0077553
CCTCGGCGAAATTCTCGGGGGAACCGTCGGGCTCAGCACCGCCACCACCCGCCACTCCTCCTCCTCCATCCTCCAACGCCTCGGCGCCAACAAAGCCGGCTGGCAGGGCATCACCCTGCCCACCTACTTCGAGCCCCTGTTCGACTGCGACATGGAGCTCCTCCAGTTCGACTCCGCCAAGCCCGCCCCCAAGTACGCCGCGCAAGTCGCCGCCTACCAACACCACATGCGCTCCAGCGTCCGCGTCGTCTCCTGCGGAGCCAGCGCACCCACCTGTGCTCGCTCCCTCCAATCCCTAGCTGAACACGTCTACCAGGAAGGAGTTACCGTCTCCGCCCCGCCCCTTCGCCCCCGCGCCCGCGGTGCCTCCATCGGCTAGCCAATCTCCGATTTCGCATCACTTGACCGCCCGTGGTCACTCCCACCCGCCGCTCCCGCCCCGGGTGCCAACCTCGCCGCTCCGCCCAAACGATTGACGGAGTTGCACTTCCGCGTCACTCTGCCTCTAAGCGGAAAACCTTAGGCGAAGGTCCTCCGATTGCTCCCCCCTCTTAGGAATCAGTGCGGGACTTTCCAGTCCCGGACCCCACTCCCAGAGGTGTTTATGAAAAATCGATTATTGCCCGCCCTTGTCGCCTGCGTATGCGGCATTTCCACGTCCACCCTGTTCGCCGCTTCCATCGGACCGGGTTCAGTCAACTTCACCGGTTCGGCCGGTGTCTCCGCTGTCGCCGTTGACTTCTTCGGCGATCCCACGTCCGGCTGCAGCACCGCCGGCGTCGGCCTCCTCGGCTGTTTCGCCGTCAACGTTCCATTGTCCGGCGCTTTCGCCACCGGGCTCACCCCGCTCACTGTTGGAGGAACCATTCAGGATCTGGTTAACCCGCCCATCAGCGGCTTCAACTACCTGAGTAAGTTCATCTCCTTCAACAACGGCGTCTTTTTCGACCTGACCTACATCGTCCCCGGCGGAGCCGCCCCGTGTGTTGCCGCCCTCGCCAATAACCCCAACTACTCCTGCACCCCCGTCATCTCCGGCGTTACGTCCCCGTTCACCCTGACCAACTCCTCGGACGCCTCGAACGCCTCGGTGTTCTTTAACGTGCAAGTGGACGCCTACACCGGCGTCGTCGGCACCGGCTCCACCCCCTACGTGGGAGCGTTCAACACCCCGTCGGCTGGCAAGAACATCGCCGGCATCCTGCTCGACATCAACAGCGGAGCCACCGTCAACGCCGCCTATTCCGCGAACTTCCTCGGTACCGACGTTCCCGAACCGGGCACCGTAGCTTTGATCGGCCTCGGCTTGGGCGCTATCCTTCTCAGCCGCGTCCGTCGGAAGTCCACCCAGAACTAAGGACGCCATAACTAAGGAAGCCATGACATGCGCCGGCGCCCGACGGGCCGGCATTGGTCCCCCATGAGAAACGACTCTTGGTCGTCCGCGCTGTTGGAGTGGCAGGCCGCGTTGGGTTCCGAAGCCGTTGTGACGGAACCCAACCTGCTAACTGCCGCGGCGACGACCACCTTTTCTACCACCCAGGTCATTCCCGCCATCCTCCGTCCCGCCTCCCGGGAGCAGGTACAGGACTGCCTCCGCATCGCCAACCGTTACGGAGTGGCCGTGTATCCCGTCAGCAGCGGCAAAAACTGGGGCTACGGCTCCGGCGTTCCAGCCCGCAGCGGAACCGCCCTGCTCGACCTCAGCCGCATGAATCGCATTGTCGACTTCAACGAGGAGTTGGCCTACATCACCGTGGAGCCCGGGGTCACCCAGGAACAGCTCTACGCCTATCTGATCGAAAAACGCTCCGGCCTTTGGATGGACGCGACCGGCTCCTCCCCCCGCGCCAGCCTGATCGGCAACACCATGGAACGCGGCTTCGGCCACACCCCGTATGGCGACCATTTCGCCCACGCCTGCGGCATGGAGGTCGTCCTCCCCACCGGCGACTGCATCGAGACCGGCTATCGCCGTTTCCCCAAAGCGCAAACCGGAGCCCTCCACCGCTGGGGTGTCGGCCCCTCCCTCGACGGACTGTTCTCCCAATCCAGCTTCGGCGTCGTCACCCGCATGAGCATCTGGCTCATGCCGAAACCCGCCCATTTCCAGGCCTTCTTCTTCCGCTGCGATCAGGAGCGGCAACTCGGCCCCGTCATCGCCGCGTTGAACCGGCTCCGCCTCGATGGCACCCTCCGCAGCACCGTGCACGTGGGGAACGATTACAAGGTTCTCTCCGGCCTCCAACAGTATCCCTGGGAGGAGACCGGCGGCCAGACGCCGCTGACCGCCTCGCAGATGGAGGAGTTCCGGCGCAAGCGCCAGATCGGCATTTGGAATGGGTCTGGAGGTCTCTACGGCACCAAGGCCCAGGTCGGCGAGGCCCGTCGCCTCCTCCGCGCCGCGCTAGCGGGCAAGGTAACCCGCCTGACCTTTGTCGACGACCGGATGCTCGGCCTCATGCGCCGCTACGCCCGTCCGCTGCGCCTGCTTTCCGGCTGGGATCTGTCGAAGACGTTAACGATGCTGGAGCCGGTCTATGGTCTGCTCAAAGGCAAGCCCACGGACCGCCCGCTCGAGAGCGCGTATTGGCGCAAGCGAGGCCCCATTCCTGCGGCGATGGACCCGGACCGTGACGGTTGCGGCCTGCTGTGGTTAGCGCCGATCCTGCCGGCGGACGGCCGGGACGTCACCCGCGCCCGGTCCGCAATTGAGGAGACTCTCCTCTCGGCGGGTTTTGAGCCGATGATTTCGTTGACGTTGATCAACGGCCGCGCGATCGCCTGTATCATTTCGATCTCCTTCGACCGGCAGATCCCGGGCGAGGATGACCGCGCCATGGCCTGCTACTTGAAGTTGGCGGAGCGGATGCACAGTCTCGGCTACTACTCCTACCGCCTGGGGATTCAGTCGATGGCCGAGATGGAGACCCCGGAGAGTTATCTCGAATTCCTCCAAACGCTGAAGAACGCCCTCGACCCCCGCGGAGTCCTCGCCCCCGGCCGCTATGAGCCAGCCCTCAAAGCCAAAGGCGCCAGTTGACACTCCCCGGCCCAGCAGGGAAGCGGTAGAATCAGAGCAAGTGCCCGGGTGGCGAAATCGGCAGACGCAACGGACTTAAAATCCGTTATCCTCACGGGTGTGCGGGTTCAAGTCCCGCCCCGGGCACCACAACACCCTAAGCCGTCGGCACCGTCCCTCCGTCGATCACATACTCCGTACCCGTAATCGCCCCCGCCCGCGCCGAAGCCAAAAACCCAATCAAATTCGCTACCTCCTCCGGCCTCGCCG
>LNFE01000043.1 GCA_001464575.1 Acidobacteria bacterium Ga0077553
CCCGCTTTCCACTTCGATCCCCTGCTGCCTGGCCAGAAGCTGCCTCCCCCCGCGCCTTTTCTGGCGACGCCTCCCGCCATTCTCCCTCGCTTCAAAAAGCCCGCCGAACTGGCCTTTCAGCCCGTCACGCAGCTCTCCGCCCTCCTCCGCGCCCGCCGCGTCACCTCCCGCCAACTTACCCAGCTCTACCTCGACCGCCTCAAAGAACACTCGCCCGCCCTCACTTGCACCGTCACCCTCACCGAAGCCAAGGCTCTCGACGCGGCCTCCCAGGCCGACCGCGAGATCCGCCAGGGCAAGTTCCGCAGCCCCCTCCACGGCATTCCTTACGGCGTCAAAGACCTCTTCGCCTCGAAAGGCTACAAGACCACCTGGGGAGCCGAACCCTTCGCCGACCAGATTCTCGATTACGACGCCACCGTCATCGAACGCTGCGACAAGGCCGGCGCCGTCCTGCTCGCCAAGCTTTCGATGGGGGCCCTGGCAATGGGCGGCCAATGGTTCGGCGGCGTCACCAAGACCCCCTGGAACCTCGAACAGACCTCCTCCGGCTCCTCGGCTGGCTCTGGCGCCGCCACCGCCGCTGGCTTGGTCGGATTCGCCATCGGCACGGAGACCCTCGGCAGCATCATCACCCCCTCCACCCGCTGCGGCATCACCGGTCTTCGCCCCACCTTCGGAAGGGTCTCTCGCCACGGCGCGATGGCCCTCTCCTGGACCATGGATAAGGTCGGTCCCATGACCCGCTCGGTCGCCGACGCCTTGCTCGTTCTCCGCGTGATCCAGGGCCCTGACCCCCTCGACCCCACCACCCAAACGCGTGCCCCTCTTGGCTGGTCGCCCACCTCGCCTCTTTCGCGTCTCAAGATCGGCGTTCTCCAGGCCGACTTCGACCGCATCGAGAACCCCGAACGCAAACAGGTTTACGCGGATGCCCTCGCCAGTCTCACCAAAGCCGGCGCTAAGCTCACCCCCATCGCCCTCCCCGATTTTCCGCTGGCCGGCCTCCTTCTGATGCTCAACGCCGAAGGAGCCGCTGCCTTTGACGACATTACCCGCGACGATCGCGTAGCCCTCCTCTCCGGCCAAAAGGCCTCTGACTGGCCCAACTCCTTTCGCTCCTCCCGCACCATTCCCGCGGTCGAGTACATCCGCTCCGCCCGCGCTCGCACGCTGCTGATGCAAACCTGGGCCAAGTTCCAAACCGAGTGGGACGTCCTCGTCTCGCCGACCGGCAGCCCCAGCCTGACGATGACCAACCTCACGGGCCACCCTCAAATCGTCGTCCCCTGCGGCTTTGTCAGCCAAAACGAACCCAGCGGCCTGCTGTTCACCGGCCGCCTCTACGAAGAGGGCAAAATGGCCCGCGTCGCCCATGCCTTCCAGTCCACCACGAAGTGGCACACCCTGATGCCACCTCTCTTTAAGGTCTAACCGTATGCGCTTTTCCCTTTTACTGCTCACCCTCCCTTTGTGCGCGCAGGTCGCCGCCGTACGCGAGAACTATTCGAAGTACGAATACCGCGTTCCCATGCGCGATGGCGTCAAGCTGTTCACCGCCGTGTATGTTCCTAAAGACGTCATCACGGACGGCAAGACCTACCCCATCCTCCTCCAGCGGACCCCCTATTCCGTCCGCCCGTACGGTGTCGATCAGTTCCCGGCTACCCTCGGCCCGTCGCCCCTTTTCCTCACGGAAAAGTTCATCTTCGTCTACCAGGACGTCCGCGGACGCAACCAGTCCGAAGGCGACTTCGCCCTCACCCGTCCCCACAAACCGACCAAGTCCTCTCCCAAGGATACCGACGAATCCACCGACGCCTACGACACCGTGGAATGGCTCACTAAAAACATTAAAGGCAGTATTCCAAGAGTAGGAATTTGGGGGATTTCTCAACCCGGCTTCTTCGCCTCCGCCGCCACGATTGATGCCCATCCCGCCCTCGTCGCCGTCTCCCCGCAGGCCCCGGTGACGGACTACTACCTCAACGACGACTCCTACCACAACGGCGCCTTCATGCTCGCGCACCGGTTCCGGTTCTATCAGAACTTCCGCCCCCAAGGCGTCGAGCCCGGCACCCCGTTCAACTTCGGCACCCCCGACGGCTACGAGTTCTATCTCAACCTCGGCTCCTTGGCCAACGCCGAAGAGAAATACTTCAAGCGAACGCAGCCATTCTGGACGCAACACATGGAGAACACGGCATATAACGAGTTCTGGAAGTCCCGCTCCATCTGGCGGCATTTCAAGAATACCCGCCCCGCCGTGCTCACCGTCGGCGGCTGGTACGACGCGGAGGATGCCATGGGCCCCCTCCGGACGTTCAACGAAATCGAGAAGAACAACCCGGTCGGCAAGAACATGCTCGTCATGGGCCCCTGGACCCACGGCGGCTTCGCCCGCGGCGACGGCGACCGCGTCGGCAACGTGAATTTTGGCGCCAAGACCGGACTCTACTACCGGCAGAACATCGAGTTCCCTTTCTTCCTCCACTACTTGAAGCAGAAGGGTGACGGCAACCTCTCGAAGGCCTGGATCTTTGAGACCGGCATGAACCAATGGCGCCGCTTCGACGCCTGGCCTCCCAAGACCGCTACCACCAAGGTGCTCCACCTCGCTCCCAACGGCCAAATCGCCTCCGCCGCGCCCGCTGCCGCGTCGTTTGAGGAGTACGTCTCCGATCCCAACCGTCCAGTCCCGTATTTGGCGCACGTCTCGCTAGCCGTCCGCGGGGACTATATGACCGAGGACCAGCGCTTCGCCGCCACCCGCCCGGACGTCCTGGTCTTCAAGACCGAACCCTTGGAAGAGGACGTCACGTGGACCGGCCCGATCGGGGTGGAGCTGAAGGTTTCGACCACCGGCACCGATTCGGACTTCGTCGTAAAGGTGATCGACGTTTTCCCCGGCGACTATCCCGACTTCAACAGCCCCCCGCCGGTGCCCGGCGCCCCGCCCCGGGTGGAACCGGCTAATGCCATCAAGATGGGTGGCTACCAGCAGCTCATCCGCGGTGAGCCCTTCCGCGGCAAGTACCGCAAAAGCATCGAGAAGGCCGAGCCGTTCGTCCCGGGCCAACCCGACTTCATCAAGTTCGATCTGCCCGACGTCGCCCATACCTTTCGCCGGGGGCACCGGATTATGGTGCAGATCCAAAGCTCCTGGTTCCCGCTGACGGATCGCAATCCGCAGAAGTTCCTCGATATCCCCAACGCCCGCCCGGCCGACTTCATCAAAGCCACCCAGAGAATCTACCTCGGGGGCCCCGACGGTACAAAGCTAACCGTGAAAATTCTTCCGTAGCGACGGCGGTGCGGACCCTTCCCGCCTTTCGCCGGAGGTGCTATCCTCTGGTCGTTATGGATAACTCATCTCTAACACGGCGAAGACTGGTAGGGTTCGCAGGTGGCATCGCACTTACACAAAGCAGCGCGATCGCGCAGAAGAAACCGGAGAAACAAATGAACCTAGGAGCGTTTTCTGTCAGCCTCGCGGTAAAAGACCTGGAGGCCTCGCGGCAGTTCTATGAGAAATTCGGCTTTCAGCCGTTCGCCGGAGACGCCAAGCAAAACTGGCTGATCCTAAAGAACGGCGACCATGTCATCGGGCTCTTTCAAGGCATGTTTGAAAAGAACATCCTTACCTTTAATCCAGGTTGGGACAGCAACGCCAAGCCGGTGAAGCCGTTCACGGACATCCGCCAACTGCAGCGCGAGTTGAAGGCCAAAGGCGTAAAGTTTAGCAAGGAGGCCGACGAGCAGGGCAACGGCCCCGCCAGCTTCGTCGCGGTTGACCCGGATGGCAATCCGATCCTGGTCGATCAGCACGTCTAGGCAACGAACGCCTCTAACCGCCGCAAGATCCCATCCGCCGCCACCCCGGCCTCGGCAATTGCATCCGCCCGCGCCTGCGTATCCGCCACCGCGTAGATCCGGAGCTCATCCGCGTTCCCCGACGGCCGCACATGCGCCACATCCCCATTTGAAAACAGCATCCGCACCCCGTCCGTCCGGTCAATCCGATCCAGCGTCCCAAATCCCAACTCCGCCGTAAAGAACCGTCCAATCGTCTCCGGCGTCAACTGCTCCAGAATCTTTAAACTCGTCGCCCGCGGAAACTCCTTCAGCAGCGCCGCCCGGCTAAAGCGCGCCGGCAGCCGATCGAACAACTCGCCCAAGGTCCCGCTCCCCGCCGCGAACAACGCGCAGAGCAGCGGCAAAAACGCATCCCGCGTCGCCAAGGCCCGCAGCGTCGGCAGGTCCGATCCCAATAGGAAGCCGCCGTTGGCCTCCCATCCGCAAACCACTTTCTTCCCCTCCGCAATCGCTGCCTCCATCCCCGCAATCACAAACGGCGACCCGATCCGCGTCTTCGGCGCCGTCACCGCCGCCAGAGGGCCCCGGTCGATCGCGTCGTTGCAACTGATCGGCACCACCACCGCGTCCGCCCCCAAATACTCGGCTACCACCATTCCCAGCAAGTCCCCCCCGAAGAACCGTAGGGTGCCGTCCGCGTTCACTCCCAACAGCAACGGCCGGTCGCTATCGCCATCCGTCGAAGCCACCGCATCGTACGGCCCATCCACCAGCGACTGGATGGCGGCCAACTGCGACGCCTCAATGTTCTCCGTGTCGATCGGCACAAACGTCTCGCTCCGCCCCGCGGGCACCACCTCAGCCCCCAACCGCCGCAACACTTCGGCAAGCAAGTCCCGGCCCACGGCGGAATGCTGGTACACCAGAATCCGCTTCCCCGCGAGCGAACGGCCCGCGAAGAAGGTCGTGTAGCGGTCTAGATACATCTCCGCCGCCGCGGCGGTCTCTGCCGGCATCGCCCCCGGCGCGGCCTTAAAATGGCCTTCCGCGTTGAACCGCGAACTCTCGGCGGCCTCGGCATACATCCGCTCCCGCACCGCCGCCACCTGCTCGTTGATCGGCCCTTCGTGATGCTTCAGCAACTCCCCTCGCGAGGTATTCAATTTGTAGCCATTCCGGTTAAACGGGATATGGCTCCCCGTCACCATCAGTGAACCCTTCCCCTGCGTGAGCGCGTAGAAGGTCAGTGCCGGAGTCGGAATCCGCCCGCAGTTTACCGGCTGCATGCCTGCCTCGCGGATCGCCTCGACGGCCGCCACGGCCAGGTCCGGGGAACTTGGCCTGAGGTCGCAAGCGAAGAAGAACTCATCGCCCCGCCGCACCCCCCCCTCTGCGAGCGGCAGCGTTTGGAGATACTCGATCTCCGCCAAGACATTGAGATAGATCTCGAGCGGAGTCAAATGGATAATTTCCCCACGCCGGCCACTCGTGCCGAACTTGAGTTCTACCGGGGAATACGAGAGAGAAGAGCGAAGAGTCACCCTGACATTGTCGCGAATTCAGTTCGATTGCGTCATGCTAAGCTCGGGCTATGCGGATGATGTTCCTGCTTCTCATCATCGTTCCGACCGCTTCTGCGCAGTACGACTTGTTTGATCTGGCGACCTCCGGCGATGGCAGCACCGCTTACTTCGCCTCGACGCTATCCCTGGCTGCCTCGGGCGCCACGTCGCCTGCGGGGGCTCCGGGACGGATTTTTCGCGTCAATTCCGATCACCTCCAACTCCATCTTGAACGCGACAACGTGGAGCAACCTCTGGGCACGGATGGCTATCTCGGTGTCCGGCTCACGAATTACTTCAACTTATCGCGTCCCCAGGTCAGCCAGGATGGCCGCGTCGTTGCTGTCGTAGGCATGCGGTCCTGCAGCGGTGGACAGCGCTGCACTTCTGTACCGAGGTTACAGACCACGGTCACCGGCCTGCCGAATGGTACGGTCGAGGTGGCCGGCGCGGGCAGCCTTAGCCGGAACGGGCGATACCTGTTCCTGTACGAGAACGGATCGATCGGCGGCGGTTGCTCCTATGTGTTGGATCTCCATTCCAGTCCTCCCGCTCCGCCGGCAACCTGTCTGATCCTTCGGAGCCAACCGCCGGACGGGCGCCGCGTGGTCTCCGACGACGGCACGGCAGTCATCGCCGGCACCGGACTAGACATACTGCGCAACTCGACCGTCAGAAGCGTACCGGTCTCCGCATCTGGAAATCCGCTCGAACCAAGCATCGACGCGGCCGGCACCACCGTCGTCTATATTCTGTACGATTGGAACTCCCGTCACCGCTCCCTTCGCCTGCTCCGGCTTTCGGACGGGCGTCAGAGCACTCTCATCTCCGCCAGTGCCGCCGAAATCACCGCTCCCCAAATCAGCGCTGACGGTCAGCGCGTTCTCTATCTCTCGAATTCCTCTGGCCTACCGCAGCTCTATCTAGCCGCGACCAACGGTGGCCAACTCCGCCAAGTCAGCCGCGAACCCTCCGGCGTGGTTTCCGCTGTTCTCTCCGACGATGGTAAGTTCGTCTGGTACTTCTCCCGCGACGGCCGGCTGTTTCAACAGAATCTGGAAACCGGGGAGGTCCTCGCCCGCTTGGCACGTACCCCGCAAGTCGCAGGTGGGAACTCGCCAATCGCTGGCTCCTACAATACTATTTTCGGAGCCGGTTTCAGTGATGTTTCCGTCAGGGCACAGTCCTATCCCCTTCCGCGAACCTTGGGGAATGTAACGGTTACCGTTGATGGTATCGACAGCCCGCTCCTTGCGGTTTCCCCCACCACGATTGAGTATCAGGCTCCGTCTCAAGCCCGGGCGGGCGCGCCCGCCGTGGTTCACGCCTCGTCCTCATCGCCCTTTGTTCCCCGGCTGAACCTCGCTGCCACCAGAGTTACGGTCGCTGGACGCTTCTTCCCCAATGAAGCCTCGGCCTCCTTGTTTGGGAGTTGGGACGCCCTTGCCATCCGCCAGGACTGGAGTGGAGTTATCACGGCTGCTAACCCGGCACTGAGCGGTGAAATCGTCCACCTCTACGGGACCAACTTCGGGACGGTGGACCGAAGGCCAGAAGACGGTATTCCCTCACCAGCGGATCCGCCCGCGCGCACACTCACACCGATAACCTGCCAAGGGTGGACGAGCCCAGAGAGTCGGACGCCGGTGGACGTTCCGGTCCATTTCGCTGGCCTTGCTCCCGGCTTGGTCGGCATTTACCAATTAGACGTGAAAATCCCTGTTGCCAACCTCGGCCCAGCGCTTTTGCTGCGGTGCGCTGGAGAAGGGGACAACAGGGACTTTTATGGATCGTTCGCAGTGAAACCGTAAGTACGGTCTACTTCAGCGCCTTTTCGATGGCGGCGGCGAGTTCCGGGCTGTCGGGGCTGACGCCGGACTCGAAGCGCTGCACGGGCTTGCCGTCCTTGCCCACCAGGAACTTCGTAAAGTTCCATTTCACGTCGCCGCCCATCGTCGTCGTCAAGTACTGATAAAGCGGAGTCTGGTCGCCGCCCTTCACGCTCACCTTGGCCATGATCGGAAACGTCACGCTATATTTCCGCGAGCAGAACTGCTTGATCTCTTCGTTCGAGCCCGGCTCCTGGCCACCAAAGTTGTTGGCCGGAACCCCGACGATCACTAATCCCTGACCCTTGTACTTCTCATACAAAGCCTGCAACCCCGCATACTGCGGAGTGTACCCGCACTGGCTGGCAACGTTCACCACCAGGACGGCCTTACCTTTTAACGTCGACAGAGGCGTAGCCTGACCGTCGATGCTGTTCATTGTGAATTCGTGGATGGAAGAAGCGGAGAAAGCTGCGGTAGTCATAAAGAGGGCAGTAAGCAGTGTTTTCATACTGCCCTCCAGATGCTTGCGGGGGAAGGGAAGTTGCAGGGTTATTCGTTGTAGTGGAACGTAGCCACAAACGCGCTACGCTTCTCCGGGCTTGACCAAGTCGTGCCCAGATCCTTGCCCGTGTAGTTGTGCGCCAAGGTGTAAGCAGGCATCGCATGGTCGGTCGCCACCATCGGCGGGTACCACACGTCCTCGTGCGAGCAATGGTTGTCGCCTTCGTTCAACTGGCGCGTCTGAATCGCCGCGAGCTCACCGGCCTGCAGCTTGGCGGTCGCCTTGTGCACGTCGTTGTTCGCCACGTCAATCGTCACCGGCCGGTAGTCGATCCGGACCACATTCATCAGCATGTCCTTGCTCATCGCCTGGGCAAACTTCTTCAGCGCCAGACGCTGCTCCGGACTCGCCTTCTCGTCGATAATCAACGCGCTCTTCACGGGAAACGTCGTTGCAGCAAAGGTGTTGCCAATCGTGCCGCTCGCCTTCACGACACCGACCACCGACAAACCATCCAGCTTCACGCCGTCATAGGATCCGGTGTTAATCTTCCAGCCCATCACGGCCAGATCGCCCTTAAGTTCGGTTTCCGAGTTAGCAAAACACGGGCCGACATAGACATCCGCACTGCGGGCTTCCATGTAGAAACCCTTAATTCCCGTTCCGGCAAACGCAAACGAGGCGGCCATTAAAGTTGCGAGGATTGTTTTCATGCCTTCTCCTTAAAGCAGCTTGAAGCAGTTGCGAGCTTCATTGCACTCATACTCATCGACACCCTTACCGTCAGGGCCGAGAGGCAGTTGAGTCTTCTGACACCAGTATAGCCGGTCGTTAGACGCCTGCACGGTCGGGTCCCAGATGGCATCAATGTACATGCCTTTCCAGCACAAGTTGTTACACCGGTCGTCGTCCGGCCGGCTTAACCCGGCCCGGATCATACGGCTTTGACGCCTGCCGCCGTCAAAAGCGCCCGCTTTACGGCCACCTTCGCCAGTTGCACCTTGTACGCATTCTGGCTCAGCGGTTTCGCCCCGGCTACTGCCGCCGCGCCCGCCTTCTCGGCCGAATCCGCCGTGATCGTCTGGCCCACCAGCATCTTCTCGGCTTCGGTCGCCCGCACCGGCGTCGGACCCACATGGCCCAGCGTGATCGATGCTGACGTTACCTTCGTGCCCGACATCCGCAGCGCCACCGAAGCGGTCGCCAGCGGCCAATCGAGCGCCTGCTTATGCCGAACCTCGTAGGTCGCGTTCTTCGTCGCCGGTGACGGAACCAGAATGTCAGTGACAATCTCGTTCGCCGCCAACGCGATCTCGCGCTCGCCTTCCGCGTTCGGGGCCTTGAAGAACTGCGCGACCGGCACGTCCTTCGTCTTGCCGTCCGCGCCCGCAATCTTCACCGTCGCGCCCAGCGCCATCAGCGCCGGACCCAAGCTCGACGCGCTCACAAAATGCGCCGAACCCGTCCCAAAAATCGCGTGATACTTGTTCTCGCCGCTTTCGACCAGGCTCTTGTTCAGCAACCCGTTCCCGCTCCGGAAATACCAGCAACGCGGCCGCTGGCAAAGGTCGCCGGCCACCGTTCCCATGTTCCGGATCTGCGGACTCGTAATGCCCAGCGCCGCCTGCACCAGCGACGGGTAAGCCGCCCGGACGAGCGGATTCGAGGCCAATTCATCCAGCGTTACGGTCGCCCCGATGCGGATGTTGTTTCCGGACTTCGCAATCCCGCCGAGCGCCTTGATGTTCTTGATGTTCACCAAGCGCTTCGGCTTATGGACGTCGTCCTTCATTAGGCTCAGCAGGTCCGTCCCGCCGGCCAGAACTTCCGAGCCGGCCGTGAGGAGGCTCAAGGCCTCCTTCACGGTCGTTGGATTGGCGTACTCAAAGTTATCCATTACGCGTTCCTCCGGTTGGCCAGCGCGGCCAGCACTCGTTCGGGAGTCAGCGGCACCATCGGCACCCGGACTCCGAGCGCGTTCGCCGCCGCATTCGCAATTGCCGCAATGCCACCAATGGCGCAGGGTTCGCCCAAGCCAATGATGCCGCGGGCATCATGTTCCGGGGTGATATCCATGTGCACGGTCAGCTTGCCCACGTCCGGCAACCCGGCCAGCTTGTAGAATTCCATGTCGGCGTTCAACACGCGGCCCGTGGTCTGGTCCGTGATGCGTTCTTCCATCAGCGCCGAGCAGACGCTCATGATCAGCGCGCCGGCCACCTGGCTTTCCGCAGTCTTCGGGTTCACCACCAGGCCGCAATCCTGCACCGCGACGACTTCGACGATGCGGACGACGCCGGTTTCGATGTCGACCTCCACCTCGGCCATCTGGATGCCGCTCGCTCCCTGGGTATTCAGGCCCTCGCGCGCCGCCGTGCGCGGTTCGTTCTCGCCCATTTCGCTGATCGGCGTCGGCCCGATCTTCTGGCAAGCCTGCTTCCAGCTCATGGCCTTGCTCGGGTTGCCCTTCGCCACCACGCGGCTGTCGTCCGCTTCCAGTTGATCCGGCGCCACGCCCAAGCTCGGGGCCACTTTCTCAAACAGCTTCTCGAGCGCGTTCACTGCGGCCTTCCGCGTCGACGAGCTCACGCCGCCGATCGTCGTCGAACCACCCGACGGACCCGACGGGGGATAGCTGTTATCGCCCAGCTTCACCTTCACGGCCGTCATCGGCAGACCCAGCGTCTCCGCAGCGACCTGCGTGATACAGGTCCGCGTCGCGGTGCCGATGTCCTGCGACCCGATTTCGACTTCGACGGTGCCATCGGGATGAATGGTCAGCTTGCACTTCGAGGCATGGCCAGCGCCACCCCACGTCGCAATGCCGATGCCCAATCCGCGCCGCAGCGTGCCGGTTTTCTTCGCGCCGTGCGTGTACTTCTTCTTCCAGTCGATCAGCTCGGCCGCCTTGGCCAACTGCTTCTTGTAGGTCTCCGGTCGCGCCGAAACGGCGACGTTCTTGAGGAAAACCTCCAGCGGATCCATGCCGATCGTGTCGGCAAAGTCCGTGATCGCCGAACAGGTCAGGAAGCTGGCCTGCGGATGGTTCGGAGCGCGCCAAGCGCGCGCCGGGCCCGTGTTCAACGAGACCTGCGTATGATTCATGCGCCGGTTCGGGATATTGGTGAACACGTACGGCAGCGGCGCCATGCCGCCTCCGCCGATGCCACCCGTCGCCCAGGACTCGCTCTGCCAACCGGTAATCGTGCCGTCTTTCTTGCCGGCGACCTTGATCTTGGCAAAGTGAGAAGGACGTACGCCGGCAATGGTCAGTTCGGTCGCGCGGTCCAGGAACATTTTCACCGGACGCCCGCCCGATTCCTTCGACAAGCGAGCCGCTTCCGCGCCCCACCGGTCGGCCGGGAACTTGGCGCCGAATCCGCCGCCCATGTACTGGCAGTCCACATGGACCTGGGTGGCCGGCAGTTCGAGCATCTTCGCCAGGTCGCCGCCCACGGTCGAAACCGCTTGCGTCGAGGGCCAGAAGTCGATCTTATCGTTGCCCCACGCTACCACCGAACCATGCGGCTCCAGGCAGCAATGCGTGATCACCGGAATCCCGTAGTCGCCCGAGGTCTTGGCTTCGGCATCGGCAAACGCCTTATCCGGATCGCCGGTCACCTGTTCGCCTGCTGCCTTGGCCCGGGCGCCGACCTTGGCGAGGTTCTCTTCCTTGACGAGATGCGGCAGCACCTCATAATCCACCTTGATCGCCTTTACGGCGTCGCGAGCGATCTCTTCGGTCACCGCGCTGACGGCGCAAACTTCCGTTCCCGCCCACTGAATCTCGGTGCCCGGTCCGGAGATCACGCGAATTGCGGTGACGCCCTTAATGGCTTTCGCCGCGGTCAGATCAATGCTCTTCACCTTCGCGTGAGCGTGGGGCGAGGTCAGCAACGCGCCGAACAAAAGATCGGAACGGTTCATGTCGCTCGGGTACTTCGCCCGGCCCGAAGACTTCATCGGGCCGTCAAGACGGGCAATACGCTTGCCCATCACCCGGCGCTTTTCCATGGGAGGCCACTTGTACTCAGCCATTCTTGATCTCCTTCGCCGCTTCGAGCACGGCGGCCTTCATGCCCATATACGTTCCACAACGGCACAGATTGCCCGAAAGGCCCTTATCGATCTGCTCGACGGTCGGGTTCGGATTGCGATCGAGGAAGCCCTTGGTCGCCATGATGAAGCCCGGCGTGCAGTAGCCGCACTGCTGAGCGTCGTGGTTCACGAAGGCTTTCGAGATCGGGTGCAGCTGCCCTTCGGGCGCCAGGCCTTCAATGGTCTGGATCGGCTTGCCGACCACGTCAACGGCCAGCACCGAGCAGCCGTACATCACTTTGCCGCCAACAATAACGGTGCAGGCGCCGCAGGTGCCGCGGTCGCATACGCGTTTGGCGCCGGTCATGTCGAGCCGGTTCCGCAACGCATCGAGAAGAGTCACGCGGGGCTCAACTTTCACACTCCGTTTCTTTCCGTTGATATCGAGAGTGATCTCGACCTCCCCGGACATAACGTTTGCAACGGTCTGCGCCTGGGCGTCTTCCGCCAACAGGCCAGTGGTCAGCACACTACCCGAGACACCCGCGCCTTGCAGCCAACTACGGCGCGAGAATGCGGATTTCGGTTGCTGATCCTTCGGTTTTTCTTTCGAAGAGCTCAACGGACACCTTCCTTTTAAGGGAGTCGAATGGACGAATTCGAATATATCAGACTCCGGTGAACGGTGAATAGACCTACACAATTTTTAGCCTGCGTTACCATCGCTCCATGTCTGATCCAAGACGGTCTGTTCCCAGACGCCTCTTTCTCGCCGCCTCCGCCGCCCGGATCCTCGGCGCAAACGACATCATCCGCATCGGAGCCATTGGCGTCGGCGGCCGCTGCCGTGGGCTCCTCGACAAGCTGACCCAGCTCCCTGGCAACCGCATCGTGGCCACCGCCGACGTCTTCGCCCCCGCTCGGGACCTCGCCTGGGGAGACCGCCCCATCAAAGTCGCTACGCCTGTCACTCAATATGCCGATTACCGCCGCCTCCTCGACGACAAAAACGTCGACGCCGTCGTCATCGGCTCACCCGATCACTGGCACGTTCCGATGCTTCGGGCCGCCGTGGCCGCCGGTAAGGACGTCTACTGCGAGAAGCCCGTCACCCATAGCCGCGACGATGGCGCCGGTCTCGTCGCCGCCGTCGAAGCCAGCCGGCAGGTCGTCCAAATTGGCTACCAGCAGCGCAGTACGGACGTCTTCCGCACCGGCAAACGCGCCCTCGAGGACGGCCTCCTCGGCAAAGTCACCATGGCGCAGGCCTTCTGGTATCAGAACTACCTCGCCCGCCGCGGCATCTACCGCCCCACCGACCCCGCCCAACTCGACTGGAAAGCCTGGCTCGGCCCCGCTCCCGCCCGGCCCTTCGAACTCCTCCGCTATGCTCGCTGGCGCTGGTTCTGGGACTACGGAGGTGGCTCCATTACCGACCTCTACAGCCACTGGGGCGACACCATCCACTGGTACTTCGGCCTGAAGAAGCCATCGAAGGTCTTTGCGCAGGGAGACCGCGTCGAACTGACTGAGTTCGAATGCCCCGATACCCTCAACGCCTCCTGGCTCTACCCCGGCCTCCAGGTGACCTACGCCAGCACCATCATCGCGTCGCTCGAAGGCGGCGGTTTCATCCTCCGCGGCACCAAAGCCATGATGAAGATCACCCGATCCGCCGTCACCGTCTACCCGGAAGGCGTCATCCGTCAGGAAAGCGCCGGCTATCCTGACCCCATCCTCCACGAACCTTCAAAGCGCGACGGCACCATCGACCACCTCGAGAACTGGCTCGACTGCATCCGCTCCCGCAAGCAACCCAACGCCCCCGTCCGGGCCGCTGTCGAGATCGCCGACGCTGCCCACGCCGCTAACCAGATTCTGCGTGGCTAAGGCGCGTCGTTCAGGGACCAGTCCCATTCGACGAACTTCCGTTTCCGCCCCGCCGCCTCCGGCCGGTAACGCTCCACAAACCCCGCCGGAAAGTCGCCCTTGAACCAGTCAAAGATCGCTGACAACCGGACCACCCCCGGCTCCAGCCGGATATTCCTTTCCTGCGAGAAAAACAGTCGCGCGCGCTTCTCGAGCAACGCCTCCAGGTTTTCCCCCGTGTACGCCTCCGGCGCTAGCCACGGGCAGCCCACCGATGCACAGACAATGGCAAAGTGGATCCGCGGCTCGCCAAACTTGCGGATCGTGTTGTTCTCAATATCGGCCAACGATCGCGACTGCCCCGCAATCCGAAACTTCCGCCGGTAGAAATAGTTGGCCCGGCCCAGCAGCCCCGACAACCGGCCCTTCGAGTCCGGATACTCCGCAGCCATCGAATGCAGTACGAAAGCGTTGTAGGCGTTGATCCAATAAGCGAGTTCTGCCTGCCGGGAAGGGAAGGGAGGTGGCGCCGCCGCCAGCGACTCCACATAGCGGGTCAACGGCCCCAGATCCGCCCGCAGGGCAGCGTAGCGGACCCGCCCATCGGCGAGCACGAACTTTGCCAACACCCGGTCCAACTCCGCCGGATCGGCTAAAACAAGAGCGAGCGTTGCGACGAACGAGAACATAACTGTCGGATGACCGCCTTCGCTTCCCGGATGCGCGGAAAAAGCTTCTCTGCCGCCCGGAATACCGGCGGGTGGATCGCTCGTTTCGATCCCCGCGTCTCCACCGGATGCACCAAGTGCAGCATTTCGTGGTACATGACGTACTCGGCCACGAACCGGGGTACATGTGGCTGGTCGAGAATTCGGGACAGCACAATCGTATTGTGCGCCGCATCGCAATGGCCCAGGATGGTCCGCGAGGCCTGCCGGCTCCAGCCCAGCGTCGGCCGAGCCATGCCGAGGTCGTAGGTCTTCCCCGCGGGCGGGTCGATCAACTTCCGCCCCCGCGCTTGGCGGATCTCTGTGATCTCCTGCCGTACCTCATGCCGATTCAGATAACGCCGGTACTGTTCGTTGTAGTGCGCCGGGATCGGCTTGCGGAACAGCTTCGACAGCAGAATCACCGCCAAAGCCTCCAAAATCGGAGAAGGAGCATCGGCCAGCAGGTCGGTAATTTTCAGTTCGATGACGTCGCCGTGAATCCGGATGGTGCTCGTAGCGTTCGCGAATTTTTTGAATGTCACCCGAAACTGGGGCGCCGGCGTCCGCGGCCGAATGCTCCGGAACACCCGCTCGCAGATTTCCACCGGGGTTTCAAACAGGAGCGCGCTCTCGACTTGCATTAATATCAGAAGGTAACATAGCGGATAGTCGTTATCGCCGCGTTCCACGTCGCCACGGAGCTCCATTGGGAAAATCGTTCACGGGTAAAGCCAAAATCACAGCGCTCGGTTGTTTTACCCCCTCACCAGTCCTGACCAATCAGGATCTTGAAAAAATGGTCGATACCTCCGACCAGTGGATTGTCGACCGCACCGGAATCCGCCAGCGCCACATCGCTCCGCCCGAGATGGCAACTTCCGATATGGCCCTCGAAGCGGCCAAAGTCGTCCTGGCCACCCGCGGTATCCCCGCTACCGACCTGCACGCCATCATCGTTTGCACCGTCACCCCGGACATGTTCTTTCCGTCGACGGCTTGCCTCGTCCAGGACCGCCTAGGGGCCAAGGGCGCCTTCGGCTTCGATCTCATCGCTGCCTGTTCCGGTTTCGTCTACGGACTCACCACCGCCGCCCACCTCGTCGCCAGCGGGGAGCCGAAAAAGGTGCTCGTCATCGGCGCCGACACCATGTCGCGTATCCTGAACTACGAAGACCGGGCCACCTGCATTCTGTTTGGCGACGGCGCGGGCGCCTTCCTGGTCGAAACGGCCGAAGAGGGCGAAGAGGGCTTCATCGACTATCTGAACGAGATCGATGGCAGTGGCGGCGACGCCCTGAAAATGCCGGCCGGCGGTAGCCGCCTCCCTTCTTCTCACGCGACCGTCGACCAGAAGCTGCACTTCGTGCATCAGGAGGGCAATCAGGTATTCAAATACGCTGTGTCCAAAATGGCGGATACCTCGCGGGCCCTGCTCGAACGGAACGGACTTTCGGTGGACGATATTGCCCTTTTTGTCCCCCATCAGGCGAACCAGCGTATCATCCACGCCGTCGCCGAGCGGTTGGGTATCCCGCTCGAAAAAGTAATCATTAACATTCATGAGTATGGCAACACCACTGCCGCCACCATCCCTCTGGCCACGCGGGATGCCATATCCCAAGGTAGACTGAAGAAAGGTGACTTGGTCATGTTTGCCGCCGTCGGCGCCGGTTACACCGTGGGCGCCAACCTCTGGCGTTGGGGGTTTTAAATGCAAGTAATCAATCAGGGTCCGTTGGACTCGCTCGAACAGTGGGACGACCACGTCAAGGGTCGCTATCGGGTCGATCGGAAAAAGGAGGAGTTTCGCGTATACGATGACTCCACTCCGCCGGTCGTCCGCGAGTTCTACCGGCAGAATCACGCTAATCAAACCTATGATTTCGCCTGCGCCAAGCTGGCCGAGTACGTGCCGCTGCGGCACGGCAAAATGGGCATCTGGGAAGCGATGGACCGGCTGAATGAGATCGTCGACGATTCCGATCCAGATACGGATTTGAGCCAGATCGAACATAACCTGCAGACAGCCGAGGCCATCCGCGCTGCCGGCCATCCCCGCTGGTTCCAGCTCACCGGCTTTATCCACGACTTAGGCAAGGTGCTGACCATGTGGGGCGAACCCCAATGGGCCGTGGTGGGCGATACCTTCCCCACCGGTTGCGCCTGGAGTGCCCGAATTGTATTTCCAGAGTTCTTCGCCGCCAATCCAGACGGCGAGAAACCCCATTTACAGACTCTCCTCGGCGTTTATCAGGAAGGCGCGGGACTGGATCAGGTCAAGATGTCGTGGGGCCATGACGAGTATCTCTATCACGTCACCAAGGCCTATCTGCCGGAACCGGCGCAGTACATGATTCGCTATCACAGCTGGTACAGCGCTCACCGGGAGCGCGATTACGGCTATCTGATGACGCCGCACGATGAAGCGATGATGAGTCCGATGCCAAACCCAAGCTGAGTGAGCTGCGGCCCTACTACGACGAACTCATCAACGAGTACTTCCCCGAAAAACTCGACTGGTAGAACTCCTTCGCACGAAACGCAAAACGCCCCGCCCACTTGGTTCAGTGGGCGGGGCGTTTTGTTTTTGGATCGAGCCGGGTTTAGAAGTGGTACTTCAAACCAAACTGAATGTTCCGCGGGTTCTGCACCTGGCTTCCGATCGCGCCGAAGCTCGCCGGGGTGCCGATGTTGGCTCCCGGGGGCGCCCAGCTCACGGTGTTGAGCGAGTTGAAGAGCTCCACCCGGAAGTCAAAGTACTGGCGCTCGGTGATGCTGAAGCGCTTGCCCACCGAGAAGTCCAGGTTGAAGAAGCCCGGACCACGCTCCGTGCCGATGCCGGAGGTGCCGAACTGGCCATCACCGGGCTGGCCGTAGGCGCAGGTGCCGTTGTCCACGCCAGCGGCGCAGAACAGGTTGGTGCGGTCCGCGGGCAGACCAAACCAGTTGTCCACGTTGCGAGCCGACTCGTCGACCGTGAAGGGCCGGTAGGCGTTGGCACGAACGTTACCACGAACGGCCTGACCCGTGCGGTCGATGGCCCGAACTGTGATCGGCACACCCGTGCGGGCCGACAGATTGTAGTTCAAGCTCCAGCCGCCGAGGATGGCTTCCGCAGCCTTCGGCATATCGGTCGCGAACTGACGGCCCTTGCCCATCGGCAGGTCGTAGTTGCCACCGATCGTGAAGTTGTGGCGGATGTCGAAGAAGGCCGGACCACGGTTAGAGCGACGATCGTAGGCGTTCTGCCAGTAGGCGCCTTCACCCTGGGTGAAGCCGCTGCCGTAGTAGCCCAGGTTGTCCGTCAGGGTCTTGCCGAGGGTGTACGCCGCGATGAAATCCAGGCCCGAAGCAAAGCGCCGGCGACCGGTCACCTGCAGCGAGTGGTAGTCCATCGTGGCCGAGGACTCGGTGCGAGCAATGTTGCCGAGGTTGGGCAGGACATTGATCAGCGGACGGCGGCTGTTGATCGGAGCCCAGGTGGAGAACGGGCCGGTGCCGGGCAGGGGCTGGTTGGCCTCCACCGGAGCGACTAGGTGCGTGCCCTTCTGGCTGACGTAGCCGGCCGAAATCGACGTGGCGTTGTCGAGCAAATACTCGAGGGTGAAGTTGACTTGCTGGGTCGTCTGGGGACGGAGGTCCAGGTCCCAAGCGCGGCCCTGCAGCTGCGGAACGGCCACACCAGCCGGACGGGGCATGTTGAGGGTCACGTTAGCGGTGGTGACGTCCGAGAAGCCGGTCCGGATGGAGCCCGGGGTCCGCGGATCGTAGGTGAAGTCGGTTTCAACGAACAGCGGGGGGTTCAGCGGCAGACGGAGGTTG
>LNFE01000044.1 GCA_001464575.1 Acidobacteria bacterium Ga0077553
CGCGAACGACCATCTTGTTGTTAAACATGCCCGGCGTCCAGGCGAAGCCGAAACGGGGCATGAACTGCCGGGGGTAACCCTTGTACAAGGCGCGACCGAACTCGCCGGAGCCGGGGGTGATCAGTGCACCAGTGAAGGTGTTGACGTTCACCTGACGATCGGCAACTTCATAGATCGGCTGCATGTATTCCCAGCGCAGGCCGAGGTTGATGGTGAGCGTCCGGGTGGCCTTGAAGTCGTCCTGGAAGAACAACGCCGAGCGCCAGAAGCGATGGCCCCAAGTGCCCGTCGCCGCGCCGCGGCCCTTGCCGTTCAACTGGTCGAGCAGGAAGTCCGAGTGGTCAAGACCGGTGTAGGTGCCGGTGTAGCGGAACAGACCCAACACGCCATTGTTGCCGGCGTAGTAGCGGTTCTGCTGATAGCGCATGAACTGCGCACCGACCTTCAGGAGGTGCTTGCCCTTCTGAATGGTCATGTTGTTGTAGTAGATGAACTTGTTGTCGGCCGTGTTCGAGATCGAAGCGCCGGAGCCGATGCCGGACAAGCCGCCACCGAGACCGACCGAGCTCAGACCGGCAATCGGCTGGCCGCCGGGGATGCCGAACTTCGCATTGCCGTCCAAGCCGAGCTGACCGGACCAGTCGACCGCGATGTCATTGATGACGACGCGCGAATAGGCGACACGCGCTTCGTTGACGATGGTCGGGGAGATGGTGCGGTTCCAGTTGATCACCGCCGACTGCGTCGGACCAGCCTGACCAGAGGTCATAAACACCGGCAAAGCCGCGGCCGAACCGATCGAGTCGAAACGACCGATCGACCAGCGACCCATCAAATTGTCTTTATCGGAAAGGCGGTAATCCACCTTCGCGTCAGCCTGGTGATTGTCCTGCTTCGACGCCGAAGAACCGGCGTAGTTACCGGTGACGCCGAGCGGGCCAACGCCCGCCTGGTTCGGTAGCGGATAGAGGGCCGGGTTGCCGTACAGAGCCGTCGCCACGGGCGAGAACCGCGAACGCGGAATCTGCTTGCCGGGGAAGGGCGCGCCGCCGGCGGCCGGGTCGACGATGTTGTTCGGGAAGGCGCTCAGGTCGCCATTGCGCCACGCGGCCGGAGCCACGCTGGCCGAGGCCGGGCCGTCGGCGCGCTGCAGGGTGCCTTCATAGTCCATGAAGAAGAAGGCCTTGTTGCGCACGATGGGGCCACCGAGGGTGCCGCCGAAGATGTTGCGCTTGAAGCCGGTCCGCTGCGCCGTCGACACGTTCCGGTTCCGGAAGAAGCCGTTGGCGTCGAGCTTGTTGTTCCGCAGGAACTCGAAAACGTTCCCGTGGAACTGGTTGGTGCCGCTCTTCAGGCTGAGCATGACGGTGGCGCCGCCGGCGTTGCCAAACTCGGCCGCCGCATTGCCCGTCAAAACTTTCACCTCCTCGAGCGCGTCCACGTTCGGCGAATAGCCCACGCGGTTGTCGATCGAGTCGTTCACGTCCACGCCGTCAAGCAGGAAGTTGTTGGTCTGTTCGCGATTGCCGTTCACGTAGGGACGGGCGCCGAAGCGCGAGTTCATCCCCGACGGATTCGGGCTCACCGCACCCGGCATCAGCAGCGTCAGCGAAACAAAATTCCGGCCGTTCAACGGCAGCGAAGTCAGCTTCGCCGAGCTGATCGAGTCGCCCGTCGAGGTCGACTCCGTCTGCAGCACCGGCGCGACATCCTTCACTTCAACGGTCTGGGTCGCTTCGCCGATTTCGAGTTTCACATCGACGCGCGCAATCTGGTTGACTTCTAATTTGAACGGACCCACCACGGACTTTTTGAAGCCCTGGGACTCCACTGTCACCGAATACGAACCCACCGGCAAAAACGGGAAGGTGTAAATTCCTTCATTATTGGCCGAGGTCGCAAACGAGACGTTGGTGCCGGAGTTGGTGGCCGTCACCTTGGCCGTAGGAATACTCGCACCCGAAGGGTCCGAAACTGTACCCGTAATCGAGGCGGTAATGGTCTGGGCATGAAGCGCCATGGGCGCCACAGTAAACAACAAACAGCAAATGGATTTGAGTGTTCTCATATAGGGAGATGTGCCCTTACCCTCCCATCGTAATGGGAATGTCATTTCCCGGCAAGTCTTAAGTCCCACATTCTAAAGGACTTAATATTCCATAAATCGTAGGATTCTATGAAAAGTGGAATAAACTCCGCTACAAAAGCGTTGCATCCAGCGGTGCCTCCCGCCTGTCCACTTCCGCCGGGTGGTTGCCAAACCCTTGCAGCCACTTGAGTAAGCCCTCCGACTCCCCATCGAAGTAGGTACTCACCAGTTCCGCCACCGCCGTCTGCCGCATCAACTCCCGGTCTTGGATAGGAGTGTAAATAAATGAGCGCCCCGACTTGCGCCGGCTCAATTGGCCCCGCTTCGTCAACCGCTCAAGCAGCGTGAGCACCGTCGTATATGCCAACTGCCGCTCGGGAGCCAGTGCCTCCCGAACCCGGCTCGCATTTCCTTCCCCCATCGCCCACAGCACCCGTAGACACTCCAACTCCAGAGGAGGGGGAATCTCGCGACTGGCGGGCGGACGAGGCATCCTAACCCTTCGGCAGCAAGGCTCCCGAGAGCTTTGCCGCAAAGTCCGTGGCCGGACGCGCCGGTTCCGTCCTCGCCGGTGGTGCTGCCGGCGCGGTCGCCCCGCGCAGATACCGCTCCTGCTTCAACAGCGAACGCTCGAGTGAAGGAATGTAGGCCGACCAGTTGCCGTCCACCAAGGTGTCCCGCTCCACCGCCTGCCGCACCGTCTCCACCTTGGAGTCCAGATTATCCAGGTGGTGCAACAACATGGCCTCCAACGTCGCGGGTACCTTCGGCGAACCGTAGGCCAACTCGCCATGATGGCTGGCAATCAGGTGCTCCACCAACAGCTTCAGCTTCGGAGGAAAGCCGGGCACCTGACGCACCTTGTCATCCACCATCCGCAGGCCAATCAGGATGTGCCCCACCAACTGCCCCTCATCCGAATAGCCAAAGCCACGGTCGTACGTCAACTCGTCAATCTTGCCCACATCATGCAAGATCACCCCGGTCAGCAGTAGATCCGGGTCCACCCCCGGGTAATGCGCGGCCGTAAACTTCGCCAGCGTCGCCAGCGACAATACATGCTCCAGCAGCCCGCCAATCCACGCATGGTGAATCGTCTTGGCCGCCGGGGCGGTCTTGAACTTCTCGACCAGCGCCGCGTCGCTAAAAAACGCCTCGATCAGCGCTTTCAAGTGGGGGTTCGTCATCGCCGCCACATGCTGCCGCAGCTCGGCAAACATCTCCTCCCGGTTCCGCGTCGAGGCCGGGAAGTAGTCGGCCTTGTCGATCTCCCGGTCGTCGGCGCGTTGCAGCTTATGCACCGTCAACTGCATCCTGTTCTGGTAAATCGCTGTCAGGCCGCGCACCTTGATGTAGTCGTGCCGCTCGAAGGTGTCCATCACCTCCGCCACGTGGTCCCACATCTTCGCGTCGACATCACCCGACTTATCGCCGAGCGTCAGCGACAGGTATGGCTCGCCCGTCTTCTTCTGCCGGATCTCCTTGTGCAGGACAAGGAATGTGGTCTGGATCGCCTGATTGGCCTCCAGTTGGTTGGCGAACTGTTTCATTTAGGACTTCGAAGTGGACTTCACTTTCACTGCCGTGCCAGGAACCGGTACCGCCCACAGCAGCCGCTTCTTGCGAACCTGCATGGCTACTTCTTCCTTCGTAATGGTCTCCGGCTTCAACTGCGCCGGGTCCGTCCACTTGGTCGATTTGCCGGGCGCCGCGCCTGTGTCGGTGAAGCCTTCCCGGATCTCGAGAAACGCTTCCTGGCGCAACTGCGTCAGGTAGGCGCGAATTGCCGGTTCCATGCGAGGCGTGTAGAGCTTGTTCGTGATCTCTCCCTGCACCTCTTCAAAATCCGCCAATCCCGCCTGATGATGCTCTTCGACGAACAAAAGCAACCACCCGTTCGGCCGCTTAATCGGGTCGACCGCCGTATTCCGCGCCGCCGGCCAAATCACGTCCTCAATCTCTTTGAGCAACTCGCCCCGCTTATAAGGAGGCAGCTCGCCTTCGTTCTGAGCCGTCTCGGACTCTGAATTCTCCCGCGCCAAGTCCCCAAACTTCTCTCCGCGCCGGGCCCGGGCTACCAAGTCCTTCGCTTTCTTCTCGACGGCTTCCTGCGCCTTGGCGTCCTTCCCGTCGGTGCCAAGAAAAATCTCGCGCAAAAACACGCGCTCTTCCCGCTGGAACTCGGCCTTATTCTCGTCGTAGTACTTCTGCGCCTCGGCCTTCGAAATCGAAATCTTCGACGACACCTCCTGCCCAATTACCCGCCGGGTCAGGAACTGATTCTTCGTTTCCGCCTTGTAGTCCTCGAAGCTCATCCCGGTCTGTTCCTTGACGAACTGCTGGAACTTCTCCTGGTCGGCAATCTTGGTTCCCTGTTGGATCCGCGCGATCTGCTTGGTCACGTCCGGGTCGACGTTGATGCTCAACTCTTTGCCCTTCTGCACCAACAGCATCTGGTCGATCTTTTCCCGCAGCAGGTCCTTCGACCGCTCCTGCACCATCTTCTCGATGTCTGCCGCCGGAACCTTCTGCTCCTTGGCCGCCTCATAGAGCGCCTTGGTCATTCGATCAATCTCTGTGCGCGTAATGATCTCGCCGTTGATCTTGGCGACGATCTGCTCCATCACCTTGACATCGGCGGCGTACAGGGACGCGCCCAACAATATCGAACTCGCAATGCGGAACTTCATATGCCCCCTATTTTAACGCCACGAAATCCAAAGTGTGGAGCGCGTTCTGGAGATAGCTCAGTAACTTTTCAGGCGGCGCGGAAGCAAACGCATCCGCCGGCAGCCGCAGCACCCCGGCTGGCGTGAACTGCGCGCCCGGCGTCGCCGTCACCAGCTCCATCAAACCCTCCGGCCGGATTCGCGCTTCCAGATGAACTTTAATGTTGAAATACCCCTGTCGCCGGTCAATCGACTCGATTCCCAGCCGCTGCGCCGTCGCCCGCACCAGCGAAAAGCTCGCCAGCGTCTTCACCACATCTGGCGGCGGACCATACCGGTCGGCGAACTCTTCGAGAATCTTCGCCGCCTCCAGTTGCGAATTCAACGAAGCGATCTTCTGGTAAGCCCGCAGTCGCTGCAGTTCCTCGGCAATGTAGCTCGCCGGAATCCGGATATCCAGCCCCAGCGAGATCGTCGAATGGATCTCCGGCGGCACCTCTTCGCCCTTCAACTCTCGCACCGTGTCTTCGAGCAGCTTCAAATAGGTGTCGTAGCCCACCGCGTCCATCTGCCCGTGCTGCTCCCCGCCGAGCAGGTTGCCCGACCCCCGCAGCTCCAGATCGAGCGCCGCGATCTTAAAGCCCGCGCCCAGGTCACTGAACTCTTTCAATGCCGCCAACCGCTTCCGCGCGATCTCCGTCAGGTCCTTATTCTCCGGCACCAACAGATAGGCGTACGCTCTCCGATTCGACCGCCCCACCCGGCCGCGCAACTGGTACAACTCCGACAAACCATACTTCTCGGCGTTCTCAATCAGAATCGTGTTCGCCAGGGGAATGTCGATCCCGTTCTCAATGATCGTCGTACAGACGAACACATCAAACTCGTGCGTCATGAACCCCAGTAGCACCTTTTCGAGCGCCGCCTCGCCCATCTGCCCGTGTCCCACCCCCACTCGGATCCCCGGCATGTGTTCCTGAATCCACGCCGCCCGCTGATAGATCGTGTCCACACGATTGTGGACGAAATACACTTGCCCCCCGCGGTTCACCTCGAGCTCAATCGCCGACCGGATCAGGTCCGCGTTGTAATGGGAAACCACGGTCTGTACGCTCAGCCGGTCCTTGGGCGGCGTCTCAATCACGCTCATGTCTCGCAGTCCCAGCAGCGACATGTGCAGCGTCCGCGGAATCGGCGTCTGTTGTGCCGCAACTGCTTCAACCGCTCCTTGTGCCGCACCCCGAACCGCTGCTCCTCGTCGACGATCAACAGTCCCAGGTCGATAAACTCCACGTCCTTCGACAGCAACCGGTGCGTCCCGATGAGAACATCCACCTTCCCGTGTCCCAAGTCTTCAATAATCTTCTTGGTTTCGTTGGCGGACCGGAACCGGCTCAGCATCTCAATGTTCACCGGGAAACTGGCAAACCGCCGCTTAAACGTCTCGTAGTGCTGGAAGCTCAGCACGGTGGTGGGGGTCAGCACCGCGACCTGCTTCCCGTCGCCCAGCGCCTTGAACGCCGCCCGCATGGCGACCTCCGTCTTCCCAAAGCCCACATCGCCGCACAGCAGCCGGTCCATCGGTTGCGGCCGCTCCATGTCCCGCTTGATCTCGGAAACCGCCTGCAACTGGTCCTTGGTCGCCGTATACGGAAACGCGTCTTCGAACTCGCGTTGCCAATTCGAGTCCGGAGAGAAGGCAAACCCTTCCGACATGCGCCGCTCGGCATAGAGCTTCAATAGCTCGTCCGCCATATCGCGCATCTTCGCCTTCACTCGTGACTTGGTCTTGGACCACGTTGCCCCGCCCAAGCGGTCCAGCGGCGGCGTCCCCTCGCCCGCCCCCCGGAACTTCTGCACCAGGTCCAGGCGCGTCATCGGGACGTACAGCTTCGATTCGCCCGAGTACTCGAGAATCAGGAAGTCGCCGCTTTGGTCGCCCTGCGGAATCTCCTTAATGCCGAGAAACTTGCCGACGCCGTGCGTCACGTGCACGACGAAATCGCCCGGCTTCAGGTCCGCGATATCGGCCGCGAAAGCCGCCGCCGCCCGCTTATTCAGGCCCGGCTCGGCAATCAGGTCGGAGGTGTCAAACAGGTCCTCGGTCCCGATGATGGCCAGCTTGGCTTCCGTCAGCACCGTGCCGCGGACCATCCGGCCCTTCGCCAGCAGCGTACTTGCCGAGCCGCCAAACAGCTTCGCCCGCTCGGCGTGAAACGGGGAAACCGTATCCTCGGTCGAAAGCGCCAATTGGAACGGCACCGCGTACTCGTGGAAAATGTCGGCGAGGCGCTCCACCTCGCCCACCGCCGGCGCGAAGTACAGCACCTTGTAGCCCTGCTCGACCAGCTTCCGGGTCTCGGCCACGGCGTTGGGAAGGTTCCCGTGGAACGCCGGCGATGGCCGCGAATGCAGGTCTACTGACTGCCCCGCCGCGGACTCTCCCAGCAACTCCACCTGCCGCAGCGTCACTCGCTTTCGCGCGTCAATCTGCTCGGCCAGTTCGGGCCAAGTCAGATAGACATCTTCGGGCGGCACCACCATGTCCCGCTGATTCTCGCCGAGCCGCTTCCACAGCCGCTCGGCCGCCGAACGCACCTGCTCCGGCTCGTCAATCACCACGAGACCTTCACCGGCCAATCCCAATAGAGTGGCCTCGCGGGGATCGGTCAGCACCCGCGTAAACTCCCACGCCGGCACCGGGTTCGATGGCTTCGGGTGCTCCACGAGCGGTAGAATCACCGCCCGGTCCACCTTCATGACGCTCCGCTGCGTCGCGACATCAAAGCGCCGCATCGAGTCGATCGTATCGCCAAAAAACTCGATGCGCAGCGGCTGCTCGAACTCCGCGGGGAAGACGTCAACGATTCCGCCGCGCACGGAAAACTCACCCACCATCTCCACCGGATCGCGCTCCGTGTAGCCGATCCGTCGCAGATGCTCAGCCAGGTCCTCCATGCCGATCTCATCGTTCAGCTTGAGCGTCAACGCCAGTTGCTGATAGAAGTTCGCCGGGTACGTCCGCAGCAGCGCCGAACCGATCGGCGTCACTGTGATCGACGTCATCCCCGAAGCTAGCCGGTAGAGGCCAACCGCGCGCTCCTCACTAATTTCCGAGTGTGGCGACAGCCCCTGTGAGGGCAGCACGTCCAGCGCCGGCAGCAGTTGCGGCCTTGGCTTCGTTTCGTCATTAACGATAATCGCGAAGAAAGTTTCGAGCGCCGCGAACAGCCCTTCGGCCTCCTGCGCCCCGTCGGTAATCAGCAGCACGGGCTGGCCCGTGCGTTTCCACAGCAAAGCGCTATAGAGCGCTTTCGCCGGGAGCGAAAGGCCTGACAGCGACTGGTGAGTGTGGGTGCGGAGCCCGCGGATGATCTGGTCAAACGCCGGATCGCGGCCAAGGGATTCGAGAAGATCGCGGAGAGCGGGATGCGTCATCAGTGGAGGGCTCCCTCTAGTCTGACAGAGCTAGAATGAAAACATGGCGACGAGTCCACCGCCGTTCGTGAGCTTCGAGGAATATCTGGCGCTGGAACAAAAGGCGCCTTATAAAAGCGAATACTTCCACGGCGAAATTGTGGCCATGTCCGGCGGGACCCGCGGCCACTCCCTGATCATCGTCAACCTGGCCCGGCACCTTGGCAACCTTCTCCAGGGGTCCGACTGCGAACTGCATTCCGGCGAACTCTTGTTCCGCACGGCGAACGGTCGCGTCGGGGCCTATCCGAATGTGATGGTCCTCTGCGGCCATCCTCAATTTGAAGGGGAAAACGATCTGGTCGCGCTCAACCCCAGAGTTTTGTTCGAGGTCTTGTCACCCTCAACGGAAGCCTACGACCGAGGCAAGAAGGCGCAGGAGTACTGGCGCTGTCCATCCGTTCAGCAATACTTTCTGATCTCTCAGGACCAACCGCTCGTCGAGGTCCAAACCCGCGCCTCCCAAACCAAAGTCAGCGTAGAGTGGTTCTCTGGCCTCGACGCCATCTGCCCCATCGAAAGCCTAGGCCTCCAGATCCCCCTCGCCTCAATCTACGAGCGGCTGACGTTCTAGAATTTCCTTCTCGATATTCGTCGTCGAATACCCCGGCTCGAGCGGCAACGGCATCACAACCCCTCCCGCTGCCTCCACCTCTTCTCGCCCCGCGATGAAGTGGCTCCAGTCGGCGCCCTTGACGAGAACATCCGGCAGCACCGACGCGATCAACTCCCGCGGCGTGTCTTCATCGAACAACGTCACCGC
>LNFE01000045.1 GCA_001464575.1 Acidobacteria bacterium Ga0077553
CGCTGCGCCACCAACTCTTCTCGCGTGTAGAACTCAGCCATTGTGTTTCAATTCCAGGAACTCCGCCGTCAACTGCCACATCTCATCGAGCACATCCGTCAACTCATGGCCGGACTCAAACAAGTGTAGCTGCGCCTGCGGATGCAAGGCGTGGAACTCCTCAGAAAACGTGTACGGCACCACGTCGTCCTGCTTGCCGTGAAAGATTAGCGCCGGTTGCAGCACATCCGGAAAGTCCGGATACCGAATCCCGTCGTCCAGCAGCGCAATGCCCACGCGCCGAGGTTCGCCGGCCGCGTAGTGGAACACCTCCATCGAACCCTCCGCCCGCCACTTCGCCACCGCCGCCTCGCCTAGCCGCAACGGCCACCGCCGCGCAAACCCAAACGCCGGCGCCAGCAGCACCACCCGTTCCACGTTGGCATGGCTCGCCGCATACAGCGCCGCTAGGTACCCGCCCATGCTCGACCCGATCAACGTCACCGGCTCCCCCGCCGCCACTGCGTCGATCACGGCCAGTTGCCCCGTAATCGTCAATGCAGAAAAGTCGCCCCCGTCGAGCGCCGGGATGTCGCACTCCGCGCCCGCCTCCCGCAGCCTGGCGGCGAAGACCTGTGCCTTCCGGGAAGAAGGACTAGACGCAAACCCGTGGAGGTAGATGACGCGCACTGACTTCCTATTGTGCTAAAAGAGGATGGTCCCATTCAATGCGCGGTCCACCGGTTGCGGCCAAAGCGCGCCACCCGCTAGAATCGGGAAGTTCAGAGGAGAACAAACAGACCTTTTATGTCAGTTGACCAGAAAGTAAAACAGATCATCGTCGAGCAGTTGGGCGTGGATGAGGCCCAAGTCGATGGCACCGCCTCGTTCGTGGACGATCTGGGCGCCGATTCGCTCGACCTCGTCGAGCTCGTGATGGCGTTTGAAGAAGCTTTTGATCTGAATATCCCGGACGACGACTCCGAAAAGATCAAGACCGTGAAAGACGCGATCGACTATATCGAAGCCAAAGCGAAGAAGTAAGCATCCAATTGAGGGTGAACCCGCCTCCGTTTTGGCGGGAGGAGATCTTGATTGGCTGAACAATCAACAACCGAGTACCGTAAACGTAGAGTAGTGGTGACCGGCGTCGGACTCGTATCGGGCCTAGGCATCGGTACTGAGCCGACCTGGTCAGGATTAATCGCCGGAAAGAGCGCCATTGCTCCCATCACGCTGTTTGACCCCACCGGCTTCGCCTGCCGCTTCGCCGGTGAGGTGAAGGACTTCGACCCGGCCAACTGGATCGAGCGCAAAGAGGTGAAGAAGCTGGGCCGCTTCATGATGTTCGCCATCGCGGCGGCGGATGAAGCATTGGCCTCCTCCGGCCTGAAGATCGATGCGTCGAACGCCGAAAACGTCGGCGTCTATATCGGCAGCGGCATAGGTGGCTTCGAGGTCATCGAGCGCGAACATTCGAAGCTCCTCGAAGGGGGCCCTTCGAAGATCTCGCCCTTCTTCATTCCGGCGACCATCGTCAATTTGGCCAGCGGCCAGGTGTCGATCCGCACCGGGGCAAAAGGTCCGAACTCCGCCGTGGCCACCGCCTGCACCACCGGCGCCCACGCCGTCGGCGACTCGTTTAAGATCATCCAGCGAGGCGATGCCGACGCCATGATCTGCGGCGGGGCCGAAGCGGCCATCACCCCGCTCAGCGTCGGCGGGTTCGCTGCCCTCCGGGCGCTGTCTACGCGCAACGACGATCCCCAACGCGCTTCCCGGCCGTGGGATAAAGATCGCGACGGCTTCGTCATCGGCGAAGGCGCCGGCATCCTGATGCTCGAAGAGCTCGAGTTTGCCAAGGCTCGCGGCGCCAACATCCTGGCCGAAATCGTCGGCTACGGCATGAGCGGCGACGCCTTCCATATGACCGCGCCGAGCGAAGACGGCGACGGTCCCTTCCGCATGATGCGCGCCGCCATCCGCGACGCCGGTATCCAGCCCTCGGAAGTCGACTATCTGAACGCCCACGCCACGTCCACCGACCTCGGCGACAAAATCGAAACGACTGCCATCAAACGCGCCTTCGGCGATCATGCCTACAAACTGGCTATCAGCTCCACCAAGTCGATGACCGGTCACCTGCTCGGCGGCGCCGGTGGCCTCGAAGCGGGCATCGCGGTTCTCGCCATCCGCGACCAGATCGCCCCGCCGACCATCAATCACGAAACGCCCGACCCGGCCTGTGATCTCGATTACATCCCGAACGTCGCTCGGCCGATGAAAATCAATATCGCGATGAGCAACTCCTTCGGCTTCGGCGGCACCAACGGCGGGCTGATCTTCAAGAAATACGAATAATGAAAATTGCCGTAGCCCTCAAACAGGTGCCGGCGCGCGATTCGGCGCCCGGCGCCGCGGAAGCTGATCTGCAGTTCGAGATCAACGAACCCGACGCTTACGCCCTCGAAGCAGCTTTACAGCTCCGCGAGGCGCAGGGCGGGGAAGTGGTCGTCATCTCCGCCGGCCCGGCGCGCGTGGCCACCGCCATTCGCGAGGCTCTGGCGAAAGGGGCCGATCGCGGCGTCCACATACTCATCGATCGTCCCGATCAACTCGACGCCCTCGGCGTAGCCCACCTGCTGCGCGATGCGGTCGCCTCCGAATCGCCCGATCTCGTCCTAACCGGTCTCCAGTCCGATGACTTAGGCAGCGGCCAAACCGGCGTCATCCTCGCCGAACTCCTGGGCCAGGCCCACGCTACCCTCATCATGGCGATCGAGCCTCAGGGCGCCACGGTCCGCGTCAAACGGGAACTCGAAGACGGCTGGTTCCAACACGTCACGCTGCCTCTGCCCGCCGTCCTCACCATCCAAAGCGGCATCAACAAGCTCCGCTACGCGACGTTGATGGGCATCAAGAAGGCCAAAACGAAGGAGATCCGGGAGATCCCCGGCGCCCCGCCCCCGGCTCAGGTCCAGGCCGGACCCGGCTACGCCCCCAGTCGCTCAAAGCAAGCTCAAATCTTCGATGGCGACCCGGAAAAGGCCGCTCAGGCGCTTGCCGAAAAATTGAAGTATGAGGTCCGCGTCCTATGAGCGTTCTCGTCGTCCTCGAACAAACCCGCGGCACGTACCACCGCATGAGCTGGGAAGCCGCCGCTGCCGCGTTCACTCTCGGCCAACCGGTCTCCGCCGTGGTTATCGGCGAACCCGGCGAAGCGGCCGCCAAGGGCTTCGATCGTCTCTACAGCCTTCCCGCCTTTGACTACTCCGCCGATGGGTACACCGCGGTCCTCGCGGCCCTCATCACGAAACTGCAGCCCGAGTACGTCCTCTTCCCCCATACTTATCAGGTCCGCGACTTCGCCCCCAAGCTCGCCACGCGCCTCGGCCGTGTCCTGGTCAGCGACGTCGTCAAGCTGAATGCCGATGGCACCGCCGTCCGCCAGCACTTCCAGGGCAAGCTCAACTCCGATTACACGTTCGCCGGTCCCGGACCCCGCCTGCTCTCGATTCAAGCCGGCGCCTATCGCGCCGATAGCGTCCCCGCCGGCGCCCCGGTCATCGAACCCTTCGCCGCGGACCCCGGTCCCGTCCGCGCTCAGGCCGAAGCCCCGTTCCGCGAGTCCTCCCGCGCCGTCGACCTCACCGCCGCCGAAATCATCGTCTCCGTCGGCCGTGGCATCCAGGAAAAGGACAACCTGATCCTGGTCGAGGAGTTAGCCGAATCCCTTGGCGCCGAACTCGCCGCCTCACGGCCCATCTGTGACAACGGCTGGCTCCCCATGGAGCGCCAGGTCGGCAGTTCCGGCCAAACCGTCGCGCCCAAGCTCTATCTCGCCGTCGGCATTTCCGGAGCCATCCAACATCTGGTCGGCATGAAGGGCGCCAAGTCCATCGTCGCGATTAACAAAGATCCTAACGCGCCGATTTTCGAAGTCGCCGACTATGGCATCGTCGGCGATCTCTTCGAAGTCGTCCCGGCCCTGACGGAAGCCATCAACAAGCTGAAAGCCTAGCGCTTCAGGCTCTTGATGCGAATGTTCCGGAAATCGAGGTCCGTCTTCGGGTCATGCGCCTGCAGCGAGATCGGTCCGGGCTTTAACAGAGCCTGCTTATTGCGCGGGCTCGTGCCCTCCGGATACGGATCGTCCCAACTCGCCACCGGGTAGCCGTTCACCCACGTAGCAATGTGCCGGCCCTGCGCCACAATCGTCTTCGTGTAGAACTCGTTGTCCGTTCCCACCACACGCCGCGCCGGTTGATGAAAGTAGATGCCCCCGCTGCCGGTGTCGACGGGTTTGGTCCGGTCGCCGTCCTTGAACTCATTCCGGATCTGGATCTCATACCCGGTCCAGTAGCCGCCCGGCGTTCCCCGGAAGAACACCCCGCTATTGGGATGAAAGTTCGGTTCCCTAGAATTTGTCCGCACGTCCAGTTGCAGGATGAAATCGTCGTACAGCGTCTTGGTCTCTAACTGACCCGGGCCCTTCTCCACGTGCAGCAACCCCCGCTTCACGCTCCAGACGGCCGGTTCGGCCGGCGCTTTGGCCGGCTGCACCTCCTGCCATCCGCTTAGGTTCCGGTCGTTGAACAGCGGAGCCAGCCCCAGCGGCCGCACCTTGATGTTCCGGAACGCCACCGGTTTGTTCGGATTGAATTGCAGCCCCAGGTGCCCGTTGGCCGATTTGGTGTCGTTCAGGTCGAGAACCTTCTTGCCGTCCAGTTTCACGAGACAACGGGCGCCAACATGAAAAACCTCGTAGCTATGCCACTTGCCCGGAACAATCTTCACCTTCTTGTTGGTCCGCGCCGCCTCGAGAATCGAGCCAGTGGGGAACTTCGGGTGGGCATCAAAAATCTGTAGCTCGTAGCCCGAGATATGCGGATCCTTGCCCTTGGCCGATCGTAGAAAAATACCGCTATTCCCATCCGCCGCCGTCTGGAACTCAACCTTCAGGGAATAATCCCCAAACTGCGTGTTCGTCCGCAGCCATCCATAGCCGCCGGAGTCGGCGACAATCGACCCATCGGCTACCCGCCACTTGGCGGCGCCCTCCACCGTCCAACCAAACGTGGACTCTCCGTCAAAGAGCAGCAGCCAGCCGTCGGCAATCTCCTTCGGCGTCAGTTGGTTGGTCTGCGCAAAGCCACCAACCGACAGGGCAAGCAGGGCCACCAGGAATCTCATGCTTCTATGCTAACCCGTCACGGTACGTCCCAAGTACCGATCGCCTGCCAGCCGGAGTTATTCCCGGCCAAATCCCGCGCCGCCGCATAGATGATCCGGGCCCCTCGGAACGCCGGGGTGCTCATCGACAAGCTGAGGGTCAGTGTCAGGGAGTTACCCGATGCCGATACCGACGATCCGCTGCCGAGCACACTGCATTGGCTGTTGGCCGTCATGCCGGCTGTCCCTGGAGTTACCCCCGGCAAGAGCCCATCGCCTGCGTCTGTCACTAAGTAGATCGCGTTAGCCGAGCGGACATAAGCCAGGTAACATGCCCCGCCCCCGTCGAGGCCCGTATTGATCAACACGTTCATGACGTTCAAATCAGCGAATCCATTGCTGTCGGTGAACGTCGCCGTCACGGTCCCGCTCGTCCCGGAGATGGCGTTGGTCAGCACCGGGCCCACAGCCGTCGAAGTGGCGGGCGTGCCAGGAACTTGCCAAACGATGTCCCGCGCGGCCGCGTACACCACTCGGTTCCCCTTGTGCTCCGTCGTAAAGGTCAGATTTAGCACCAAAGTCAGCGTCGTGCCCGAAACCGTTGCGCTCGACCCCGCCCCAGCCACACTACACCGCGAGTTCGCAAGCGAGCCGCTGCCACTTAGTACCATGCCCGGCAGCAACTCCGTTCCCGCGTCGTTCATCAGGTACAACGTATTCGCCGAGCGCACATAGGCCAGGTAACAGGAGTTGCTGCCGTCGAGGCCCCCATTGATCAGCACGTTCATCACGTTCAAATCCGTGCCTCCGTTTCCGTCCGTGAACGTGAACGTCATCACCCGGCTTCCGCCGCTCCCGCCCACGGGCGACACCCCGCCCACCGCCGGAACCAGGTTCACCGTTCCGACATTGACCGTCCCGAGCAGAGTCGCCCCGCTCGACGCGCCCAAGCTATCGCTGGCGCTGCCGTAGATGTTGCGCAGC
>LNFE01000046.1 GCA_001464575.1 Acidobacteria bacterium Ga0077553
TGCGCGACAAGAAGAACGCCTTGATCGGCACGGGCAAGAAAGAAGACTTTACCGTTTTTGAAGATGGGAAGCAGCAGGAGGTGAAGGTCTTTGCCCGGGAGACGGACCTGCCGCTAACCATCGGTTTGCTCGTGGACGTCAGCGGCAGCCAGGATCGCTTGATTCCAGAAGAGCGGTCGGCGGCTGGACAGTTCTTTGAGCAGGTGCTGCGGAAGAAAGATATGGCCTTCTTGATTAGTTTCGGCGCAGAGGCGGAACTGCTGCAGGATCTGACGGGTTCGCCCCGGTTGCTGCGCGAGGGTTTGGGTCAACTCCGGCTGAACGCCGGGGTGGGCGGTTTGCATCCAGGGCCCGTGCCCACGGCCAAGCAGCGCGGGACCATCCTTTATGACGCCGTGGTGCTGGCGGCGGACGAAAAGCTCAAACAAGAGGTGGGCCGGAAGGCGATCGTCTTGATTACCGATGGCGTGGACGTCGGTTCCACCTACACCCGGCAACAGGCGATTGAAGCGGCGCACCGGGCCGATACGATGATCTATAGCGTTTATTTTGCCGATTTCCGTGGGTTTGGCGGTGGCGGCGAGGGCGATTTGAAGCGCATGGCGGAGGAGACCGGCGGGCGCTTTTTCAGCGTGGGACGCAACCAGACGTTGAGCGACATCTTCCGGCAGATTCAGGAAGAGATGCGGAGCCAGTACGTTATTGGCTACTCCTCAACGAATGACGCGCGCGACGGAGCGTTCCGGAAGCTGGAGATCCGCCCGGCGGACAAAAACTTGAAGGTGCAGGCGAGAAAGGGTTACTACGCGGCGAAGCGTTAGCGGCGCTGCATGTACTCGGCGAGGGCGGCGTCGAGCGAAGGCATGGGCGGCAAGCCCAGAGCGTCGAGACGCGCGTTCGCGAGGGCGGAAAAGCGCGGCCGCCGGGCCTCGGTGCGATAGGTCTCCGGACGGGCGACGGTGAGGGTGGGCGAAAGGCCGGCGGCGGCGAAGATCTTGGCCGCGAAGTCGTACCAGCTGATCGCCACCCCGCCCCCGGCGTGAAACAGCCCGGTGTGGCCGGCATCGACGAGATTCGCCGTCGTTTCGGCTAGCGCGGGGGAGTAGGTGGGCGAGGCGAGATACTCCTGTACCACCTGGATCGGTTTGCCCGATTGGGCCAGGCGAAGCATGGTTTCAACGAAGTTGCCGCGCGCTGTGTGGCGGCCACCCGGCCCGAAGACGCCCGAGGTGCGAAGGACGAGCGACTGCTCATGATATGCCCGAGCGAAATACTCCCCGGCGAGCTTCGAGACCGCGTAGGCACCGAGTGGGCAGGGCAGGTCCGTTTCAACGTACGGCCGGCCGAGAGTCCCGTCGAAGACGTAATCGGTGGAGAAGTGGACGAGCGTGGCATCGACCTGGCGGCAGGCGATGGCGAGGTTGCGGACGCCGAGGGCGTTGGCTTGGTAAGCCACCTGCGGCTCGCGCTCGGCGACGTCGACCATGTTGTAGGCCGCGGCGTTGAGGACGATCGCCGGATCAATTTCGACGAGCTTGCTTTCGAGAACCGCGAGGTCGGCGATATCCACCGATGCCCGGTTGAAGGCCGTGACCGAGTAACCGCGGGCGGAGAAGACCCGAACGAGTTCGACGCCTAGTTGGCCGGCGGCGCCGAAGACAATGACACGTTTTGACACGAAAAGCAGAATAGCACGAGGCTGCTACCGCGTCGGTTTCGGATGGTCCTTCCGGTCGTGGGCGTCCTCTTCATACGATTGCAGCACCCGAAGGAGGGGTTCGAGATCGCGCAGGTTGGCCAGCACCTGCCGGAAAAGGATGCCGAGATGAAACTGCTCCCCGTGGGGTTCGGCGTAGCAGACCTCACCGAGAATCATCCCTCCGTCCCGGTCGACGCGGATGGCGGTGCCTGGAGCCACGTCCACCGGGCTCAGGAATCGCATCCCGTCGGAAGAGACGTCGACCATGAGGCCTTCGATTTTTCTCGAATGGTCGCCCAGAACTTCGATGGTCAGGTTCGTTTCGAGATTGATGCGAGCTTGTTTGCGACGTTCCACACTGATCTCCTCGGCGAAATGGAGCGGCGCTTGAGCGAATCTAGTTCCCGTTGTGCGCCTGCGCCAACAAAAACGTGTCGATTTTCCGAATCAACTGCAGGGTGCTGCGCCCCTCGTCCGCACCGAAGACAGCGAGGTTGCTCGTGATGCCGAGGAGGATCGATCGGCCCCCGCCGAGGGAGACGGTATGTTCCAGCTTGTGCGTGGCGAAGCGCGCAAACTCGGCGCGGACGGAGTCCAGATTGAAGGGCCGTTGGACGATCGCCAGAATCACCCCATCGCTCCAGAAGAAGATCTGATCGGTCGGCAGCAGGCGGCTGCGCAACTGCATGAGAAAGAATTGGAAGATATCCTCGGCGATCTCAGCACCGAAGCGGGATTGGAACACCGCGAACCGGTCAATCGGCAGGATGGCGATAAAGGCGCCCGGTGTTTGGCGGGCTTCTTCGAGGGCCCCTTCGACGGCGAGCCGGGGCAACAATTCGAGCGCGTTATTGACCGACTCGAGTTTGACGGGATGCGAGGGGACCGGCGCGCTCGCCACGGCGTGGGCGTCGGCTTCTGACTCGTGGCGAAGGGCGACCAGACAGTCATGCAACTGCTCCCGGAGGGCCGTCAGGTCCGAGTAGGGCGTGGCGTGCTCCAACTTGACGGTCAGCGCTTTCAAATCTTCCATGGCGGCGTGGCCAGACAGTGACGCGGCGGCTATGGTTTCCGCCAGCAGCGAGACCATCTGCTGCCAGTCGTGTTGTTGCGAGCGAATGCGCTTGCGGGCGTCGGCCGAGTAGTCCTCAATCACCTGAACCAACGATCCGGCGGTCACCAGGATGTCGTCCGGCGAGGAGTCGACGGTCAGGCTTTCGGAATAGCCGTGAATCTCGGTCTTGAAGCGATCGCGGGAGTCGGCGTCGGCCTCCACCATGTGAACGCGCAGCGCGCCCAGGAGCATGTGAAGGGTGCGAAGTAGGGCTTCCGCTTGCCGGCTGCCATGGTGCGGGTCGAGGCTCTTCTTCAAAGACAGAAACATAGCGCCGACAGACTCCAACTGTCAGTGAGCTTATCGACGCGCAGGACTGCTGCGTGAACTATTTATGAAACAGCAGCAGCGCCCAGAATCCGGCCCCGAACAACAGCGGAATGCTGAAGGCGAGCAGCAGCCGGACCGCGCGGGACTGTAACCAGACCGGCCCCGCTACCAGCTTGGTCTCCGGCTCCCGCGCCCCTCGGCGGACCAAGCCCGGAACCCCGTCGTTCAATGCCGAAGCCTCGCCGCGAAGCGTCTTCAGAATCTCGTCCCGGCCACGCGGGTCGGCGATAAGGACGGTGGCGGCCATACCGCCCGTCAGGGATTTTTCCAGCCGCTCGCGTACTTGCGGGGGCATTTCCGCGCGCGATGGATACACACGCAAACCCTTGTTGTCCGAGACAAGGATGGTCGATGTCTTGATGGTCGTTCGGCCCATGATGGAGGAAGGGGAACTCAGCCCGTAGTGGCGGTACCGGCAGTGGTGGCAGCCTGTTCCAGGATAACCTGAATCAAGCCCAATGCAGCCTTAGAGAGCGCCTTATCTTTACGATAAATCAGCCCCAGCCGGCGAAGCATGGGCTCCGGGCTTAAACCAATAGCAATAAGTTTTCCTTCAGACACCTCTTCGGCACAACTGGAGGTGGACAAGAAGGAAATTCCCAGTCCGGCCATCACAAATCGCTTCATCATTTCGGTGGAATCGAGCTCCATCGAAATCTGCGTGTTGTCTTCGACGTTTTCCATCCAGACGTTCAGCCGGCTGCGGGTGGTGCCGGCCTTGGGCAGCAGCAGGGGATGGCCCAGCAGGTCCTCGGGCGTAATGATTTTCGCCGTCGCCAGGGGATGCGTGGGGGAGCAGATCAGCTTGATCTCGTCGGTGTGGATGAGAACCACCTGCAGCTTCTTCTCCTGAATCGGGAGTTGGCAGATGCCGAAGTCGGCCAGATTGTCGAGCACGGCTTCGACGACCCGGGAGCCGTAAGAGCGGTCGACGTGAAGTTGCACATTCGGAAAGAGTTTCTTGAACTCGCTGAAGACATCCGGCAGCACATACAAACAAGTCGCTTCGTTGG
Source organism: Acidobacteria bacterium Ga0077553 (assembly GCA_001464575.1). Classification (GTDB taxonomy): domain Bacteria; phylum Acidobacteriota; class Terriglobia; order Bryobacterales; family Bryobacteraceae. The sequence goes on from LNFE01000046.1 coordinate 4,157, forward strand.
CGGCGATGATCAGTTCCCCCCGGGGGACCTTTTCCAGTTCGTTAATCGCATCCTGGGCCTGGCGGCGGAGGTCCAGAATCTGCTCGGAGTACTCGGCGAAGATCTTGCCGGCAATGGTCAGGGAGATCCGGGTGCCCAGGCGTTCAAAGAGAGTCGTGTTGAGCTCTTGTTCGAGCTGGCGCACCTGCGCGCTAATGGCCGGCTGCGTGCGGAAACACGTCAGCGCGGCTTTCGAAAAGCTCTTGAGCCGGACAATCTCCAGAAAAGTATGAAGCTGGTCTAAATCCATCGTAAGAATCGAGGGTACGGTGTTGCCGAAATTGTACCGCAGTCGGTTGACGGATCGGTTAGGGGAATAGGGTATCCTGATCGGATGAGGCTGGGCATTGATTTTGGCACCACCCGCATTGTGGTGGCTGCGTGTGACCGCGGCAACTACCCGGTAGTTACCTTTGAAGGTCCCGACGGCGGAGCGCACGACTGGTTTCCTCCCTTGGTTGCGGTCAAAGATGGCCATCGGCTTTACGGTTGGCAGGCCTGGAGCCTGCAGGAAGATCCGCAGGCCACCGTCGTCCGCTCCTTGAAGCGATTTTTGAGTGACGCCGGCCCGTTGACGCCGGTGGAGATCGGGGGCCTGGAAACGCCTCTGGCGACGCTGCTAGCCGAGTTGGCGTCGGAACTGAAGACTGCCCTGTTGACGGCGTCGAACCTGCAAATTCAGTCCGGTGAACCGCTCGAGGCGATGTTAGGGGTGCCGGCGAGTGCGAATTCAAACCAGCGTTTTCTAACCGTGGACGCTTTTGGCGCGGCGGGATTCTCCGTCATCGGCCTGTTGAATGAACCATCGGCGGCGTCGATCGAGTACGGCCATAGCCATCGGGAGACGACCAACGCGAAAGAGCATATTCTGGTCTACGATCTGGGCGGCGGGACGTTTGATGCTTCGCTAGTTGAACTCGACGAACGCTCCCACGCCGTGGTGGCCAGTGAGGGAATCCCGACGCTCGGTGGCGATGACTTTGACGGCCTGCTGGCCGAACTGGCTCTGCCGGAGCAGGACGACCTGACCCAAAGCGAAATCTTCCGGCTTTATGAGGAGTGCCGGGTCCGGAAGGAGGCGCTGAACCCGAATTCGCGGAAGGTGGTAGTCGATTTGGATGTCGTCCGAGCCGGAATGTCGCCGGTGACGATTCCAGTGAGCGATTTCTACGAGCGCTGCGAAGCCCTGGTGGAGGAGACGGTCCACGCGGTGACCGATCTGACCTCGCGCACCCAAAGCCTGGAGGCGATCTACGTCACCGGAGGTGGCAGCGAGTTGCCGCTGGTGGCGCGGCTGCTGCGGGAAACTTATGGCCGTAAGGTGAAGCGCAGTCCGTACACCCGGGCCGCGACGGCGATCGGGTTGGCGATTCAAGCCGACAAGTCGTCGGGGTATCAGTTGCGCGAGCGGTTCACGCGGTATTTCGGGGTTTGGCGCGAGGCCGACGCTGGACGCGTCATGCGGTTCGACCCGTTGTTTGCCAAAGGCACCGAGCTACCCAACGCGGGCGATCCGCCGCTCGAGCAGCGGCGAACGTATACCGCAGTCCATAACATCGGGCATTTCCGCTATCTCGAGTGTTCCCATCTCGACGATTGGGGCCAGCCGGACGGGAGCATCACCGTATGGGATGAGATCCGCTTTCCGCTCGACCCTGCCCTGCAAGAGGTCGAAGCCCTGCAGAACGTGCCCGTGGCGCATGTTTACCAGGGCCAGGAGATCGCGGAAACCTATCGTTGCGGCGCCGGCGGGGAGCTCGAAGTGGAGATTGCGAACCTCAGTTCCGGGTACTCCCGCCGGTATCGGCTGGGCAAGTGGGGCGCCGGGAGCGCGCCGATCGTGCCCGGCAAGGCCAAGCGGACGGCTGCCAAGAAGAAGGCGGCTGGGAGATAATCGGGAGATTCTTTTTTCGGAGAGCGGTTTTCCTTTAGACCATGTCCATGACACCACGTGACCCTGCGCGTCCGCTGAGCGAGAATCAGCACCTCTTGAAATGGGTGGAGAAAATGGCCCACCTGACCAAGCCGGCCTCCATTCATTGGGTGGATGGTTCTGACGAGGAGCACGCGGCGCTGTGCCAGCAGATGGTCGACTCCGGCACGCTGATCCGCTTAAACCAGGAGAAATGGCCCGGTTGTTACTACGCCCGCTCCCACGCGAGCGACGTGGCCCGCGTCGAGGACCGGACCTTTATCTGTTCGCTCTCGAAAGACAGCGCCGGCCCGATGAACAATTGGGAAGACCCGTTCAAGATGCGCAAGAAGTTGAAGGCGCTCTTTAATGGCTGCATGCAGGGCCGGACGATGTACGTCCTGCCCTTCAGCATGGGTCCCATCGGCTCCCCGATGTCGCAGATTGGGGTGCAGTTGACCGATTCGCCGTATGTGGTCGTCAACACGCGAATCATGGCGCGAATCGGCCTGCCGGTCTTCAAGCTGATCGACAAGAACGTGAAGCGGGTGGTGCCGTGTCTCCACAGTGTTGGCGCGCCGCTCCCCCCGGGGCAAAAGGATGTCCCGTGGCCCTGCAACAACGAGAAGTACATCGTGCACTTTCCGGAAAGCCGCGAGATCTGGTCGTACGGCTCGGGTTACGGCGGCAACGCCCTGCTCGGC
>LNFE01000047.1 GCA_001464575.1 Acidobacteria bacterium Ga0077553
TGCGATTCTGCTAAACCTAAATCTTACTGTCCAGCGCTTTTTGGGCCGGACAGGCAGCTGTGTCTAGACTCGTGTCTCATCGCAGGGGACAACCCCAGGTACTCACTCCGGATGGAGCGCGTTATCTTCTTGCAATACGCCTGCCCGCCAGCGATGAAGCTTGGTTAAACGAGTTCTCCGAAAGAGGCCAAACGCCTTTGATACGCTGCACCTGGCGATCGGCGAGACGGCGGGAGCTGACGTTCTATCGGCCACTGACGACCGGTTGTCGAAGCGGAGCGCTCGGAAGTTGAGCAATCCTCAAATTCCCTTGCGAAATCCGCGATCTTGGCCGCGGGAGCTGGGACTATGACTGCCAGCGACCGATTAACGGACGAGCAGTTCGAACGGCACGCCCTGGAACTCTTGCTACATGAGTTGGGTCCCGTGGTTTGGCCCGGTTCTTACGTCTGAATCGGTCTGGCACGGTTGACTACACTCGTGTCCGGGACCAGTGGCAAAGGATTTGACGCTTGATCAAATTCTCGAGTCCATCCGGAAGCACCGTCCGCACTAACTTCATCGCGGTCCGCTCAAACACAGAAACGCGAAACAACTCGGAGCTTGCGCTCCTGTTCTGACGGCGTCTGACAGGATCGGCCAAACTGTCGCGATCAGCAACCGCTCTATCGACCTCGAAGGTGCCCTTGCGAAACCTGCACAGCGAGCGTGTTCCCTAAAAATTAAGCCCCGATTAAACCCCAATTCCGATGAGCCGCCTTCGCCGGAATTCGCACACGACCGCATAGAGGCCCTCAATGAAAAATCTCTCGCAGCAGGGATGTTGCTCGTGTCCTGTGTGGCATTTGGCCAAACCGGTGCCGGTTCCCCTTCCTTAGCTGACTTGGACACCCTGATGTCTGGATTGCTCACGAAGTATGCGATTCCCGGCGGATCGATGGCGGTGTCCTATCGGGGGCGTCTCGTCTACGCGCGCGGGTTCGGCGTGACGGATCGGGATACCGGCGAACTCGTCCAGCCCGATGCGGTCTTCCGCGTCGCCTCGGTCTCGAAGCCGCTGACGGCCATCGGTATCATGCGCCTCGTCGAACAGGGCAAGCTCCGGCTCGACGACCGGGTCTTCGGCCAACATCTCCGCAGCCTGACGGCCCCTCCCAACCTCGTAAAGCAAGCGGTCTACGACGACATCACCGTCCGGCAGCTGTTGCAACACACCGCCGGTTTGCCGTCGACGGACAACACCGTCGATCCCTTCTTTGCCCCCCGCTATCAACAGGTTTCGCAAGCCTTCGGCGCCACTGGAATTCCGACGCTCGAGCAGATGCTGCGCTGGCAGATCACCCGGCCCCTGGGTTCCGCGCCCGGAACCCAGTACACCTACTCCAATATGAGCTTGGCGGCCGCCGGACGCGTAGTGGAGGCGGCCAGCGGCAAGCGGTACGAAGCCTTCTTGCGCGAGGACGTTTTGGCCCCCTTGGGAATCACGAAGACCCGGGCCGGGCGCACCCGGCAGGCGGACCGCACACCCGGCGAAGTGCGCTATCACATGCCGCTGGGGTCGACGACGGAGGCGAGCCAGTTTGGCGAAGGCCAAGTCTTTCGCCCGTATAGTGGCGCGTTTTCCTTGGAACTGCTCGAAGGGGCGGCGACGTGGATCACCACCAGCGTGGATCTCGTTCGCATCGCCTCCCGGTTGAATCCGGACGCCCCCGGCGCTCTCCTGACGCGGGAATCGTTTGCCGAACTCATCCGGCGGCCGCCGGCGCCGCTTTCCCAAACCACCAACAGCTTCTACGGTCTCGGCTTCAATGTGGAGTTGGAGGCCCAGGGCCAGGCGCGGCTGATTCACAACGGCACCTTGCCGGGCACGCGGTCCGTCCTTTTCCGGTTCGGCACCCTCGATCTTTGCGTAGCCGCCGCGTTCAATATGCGGGTGGCCGCCGAGCTCGACGACGACTTCATTAGCGAGTTGTATGCAGGAATCCGCGCGGCGGCCAATCGCAACCGCCAGTGGCCGGAGCAGGATCTGTGGGGCCTCTATTACGCCCAGGACCGTCCCCGCTTCACCGCCGCAAGCCTGGTGAGCGCGGCGAGCTTCCGCGGCGGCAGCATCGCGCCGGGGCAGATCATCAGCCTGTTCGGCGACCGCCTGGCCGGTCCGACCCTCACGACGGCGCAGGTCGCGAGCGGCCGCTTGAGCACCACTCTGGACGGAACGCGCTTGCTGTTCGACGGCACGCCCGCGCCGCTGGTATACACCTCAGCGGGCCAGTTGAGCGCCATTGTGCCGTATAACGTTGCCGGGAAGGGAAGGGTCCGCGTGGTGCTTGAACGCCTCGGCGTGCAGAGCGATTCGGTCGAGATGACCGTCGTCGATGCCGCTCCCGCACTCTTCACCGCCAACGCTTCGGGCACCGGCCCCGCTGCGGCGATCACGTATCCCGACGCGCGGATCGCCGTCCTGTTTGCCACGGGCGAAGGGTTGACGACTCCGGCGGCCGAGGATGGCGCGCTGGCCCTGACGCAACCCTTGCCCGCGCCGCGCCTGCCCGTAAAGGTCTTCCTCGCCGGACGCGAGGCGAAGGTACTCTACGCCGGCGCGGCTCCCGGACTCACCGCCGGTCTCTTTCAGCTGAACATCGAGGTGCCGGAGGACCTGGCGGGTACCGCCAACATCCCGCTGGTGCTGGAGGTCGGCACGCAACGGAGTATCGTCGGGGTAACGCTTTCGCTGCGTTGATCGGTGGCACTAAGGGAGGCCTCTGCGAGAGCGTGGCCCACCGCCGTCGTTCCCGCAACGAGCAGAGAAAGTCAGACGCGGATCACCACCGCGGGTTGCCCGGACGCGCTGACCAGACGCTCCATATCGGAGCCGTTGCCCATCCAGATCACCGCTTTTCTCAACACCGCGACCGTCACCACCACCGCGTCGTACGAAAGAGCGCTCATGGGGAGCGTCGCGTCTTTGCTGGCGCGCGGCCCAGTTGCGCCTGCACACTTCGGTGGGCGTCTTTCATCTCCTCCCCGGTCAACTCTCCGTGCTGCTTCTCCCACGCCGCAACCGCTGCCAACCCGGCCCGCCGCACCAAGGCGTCCTGCGCCGCCATGGTCATCCACGCCGAGCCACTTAATCCCGCTCTCGTGGCTGCGGTCAGCACCAGGGCGTGCGTTTCCTGGTCTACCGGGATCGCGAGCTTAGGTGAAGATTTACCGCGAGGCATGAAAGTCTTCTATCGAGGTCGGATACCCAAACGGAACGGCAAGGGCTCCGGATTATGAACCACCTCATCCCGCTGCTCGACCAATGCGCCGCCGGGAGGCCTTCGGCGCACAGCACGGAAATCCCCAAGCCTGAGTAGCGAAGAGCTTGGAGACGGTGACGCGCAGCCCTCGGTTTCACGGTTCGCCTCCCATCAATTCGGGCCTTTGGGGGATGCGGTCCACATCGGCCAATCGACCGTCCTGTGCGGAAATGGAGCGAACTAGGATGTCACCCGAGCGACTCGTTGCCCTTGGGCTCGGATCCAAACGCGTTGACACAACACCATGGACTCGCCCGAATTCTTGGCTACTTGATCGCTCTCACCGTGAGGCCGATTCCAATCGCCATCGTCGCGATGATCAGCAAGTAACTGAAGGCCCAGACGGTAATGGCCTTGAAAACATGCGCCACGCTGCGCCCGTACAGGGTGCGCACGGCCAGCAGCCAGTAAAAAAACATGAGCGGCACGGTGACGTAAGCCGTCCTCGGATTCGCTCCTGAGCCGAATAGCCACTGCGAGATGGGCGTGGCGACCGCCCCGGCGAGGAAGAAAAAGCTATAGCAGTGCAGGGCCGCGATGAGATGGTCGGTGTAGTACGGTTGCTGCTTGCGGAAAAGCAGCCAGAGCCAGAGGGCCAAGGCAAACGGGCACAAGTACTGGCCAATTGAATAGACTCTCTGCAGGCTTCTCGTAAGCTCGTTTTCAATGACGGGAACGGGCAGGTCTCTCCGTTTCGCCGAGTTTTCAATGTTCTTTCGGACCAGTCCGCTGCGGTCGTACCCCTCGAGAGTTCGCATGTCCAACGGCCCGCTGAAAAGCGCCAAATAGTTCAACGCAATGGCCGTCAGGAACAGGCGCACCGGGCCGATAAACGCCCCCCGCCGCCCTTGCCAATGGGCCAGCGTAAGCGTTCCCGGCGCAAACAGGAGCGCCTTCACCGTGCTCCACAACCGCCCATCCAGATGCACAATCTCGTGGAACATTTCATGGAAGAAATGTCCAAGCGACTTGTCGTGCTCGTTCATCCGTTTCTGGCCGCAGGCGTTGCAATACTGGCCTTCGTAGACGGCTTCGCAATTTGGGCAAACTGTAGGCTCTGCGTTCTTCACTAGCATTTAGGATACAAGCAGGCCCAAGTGGCGCCCGGCGTAAAAGGGCGCGAGGACATCTCTTCTCGCAAGATCGAATCGGCGTACGTTTTTCACGCGGCACCAGCGGTGCCGGCTTAGACTCTCGGAAAGGGCTCGCCAGCGCAATACCTTGGGCCATACGGACCCGCCTTCCTCCAATTGCGGCGCCTTAGTCTTCGGCACGTCCAATGACTGCTTCCAGGAACGCAGACTCGACGATCCGTAGTCCTACTCTGTCCGAACTGCTCAACCGGATTAGGTTGCTTCGCGGTGAACGGGCTGCATCGGTGACGGGACGACGCTGTGGGACGCGACGGGTCCTCATGGGTCGATCGCTGAAGTCTCGAAAGTTGGCACGGCAGTTCACCCTCAACCATGCCAGGAGGCATGGATCTCCGAACTTCCTCTCACGAGCCCGGGCGCGGGCCGTGGCGCGATGCCCGATCTGTGGAATAGAAAGGAGTCGTCACGCAATGTCTAGCGAGTCATCCCGAGTGAGGCCCTTCGGAGAATAGCCGCACGGGTGGTGGCGATCGCCTCATTCTGCAGCGCGAGGACCCGCGCCTGTTTCGAAATGGTGCTACTGAGTAAAGCATCTCACTCCTGCAAGAATCCTTTCGCCAATTGAAGCGATGGCGCCTGTCGTCACCAACTCTATCGAAACGCATTGACCTCGCCCCCGGCAGCGGCGGCGCGGGGCATCGAGCCCCGGCCCACCGCCCTGCACGATCCCCTCATTGCCGCCCTCCCCCCTTCCGCAGTTGACAGACCATCCATCGAAATATCTCCTGTGTTTGCAACACCGGCTCTTCAATCCCCCCCCAAATCCCTTGACCCCCGGTGTACCGTCAAAGCAGGAAAGGCCCGCTGCACCCCACGGGTGTGGCGGGCCTTGCTATTTCCCAACACAGGAGCAATAGACATGAACCCCACTACCCCCAACGCGGAAGCCTTACGCGTCCGGCAGTACCTTCGCGAACTCGACGAAGAGATCGCCCGTGACGAGGCCGCCGCCAAAGCCAAACAAGCCGTCGCCCAGCGCGCCACCACCAACCGCGAAAACGCCGCCAAATCTACCGGCCCACGTACCCCCGAAGGCAAAGCGGCCTCCAGCAAAAACCGGCTCGCCCACGGCCTCTGTTCGTCGAACCTCATCCTCTACGGTGAAAGCGAAGCCGACTTCCTCGAACTCCGCCAGCAATTCCACACGACCTTCGCCCCCGCTACCCCCGAAGAAACCCTGCTCACCGACCAACTCGTCGCCGCCACCTGGCGGCTCAATCGCGCCCACCGCGTCGAAAACGAGACTCTCAACAAGATCAACGTGGGCACCGGCATGAACATCATGCGCTTCAACGCCAGTACCAATGTCCCCCCCACGGATATCGCCCTCGCCACCGGTCTCACCGAAGAGACCCACCAGAAGACGCTCGCGTGTATCCTCCGCTACGTGGCCGCCCACGAACGGGCCTACCGCGCAGCCCTGAAGGCCCTCCAGGACGCCATCAAGCGCCGCCAGCCCCAGGCCGCTCCCACCGTCGCGGAAACTGCCGTCGAAGCATCTGCCGAAAAGCCCAAGGCCGCCGCCGCTGGCCAGACCCTCTACTTCGAAGCCGAGCCCCTAACTCATCCGGCTGCCGTCACCAGCGCCCCGGCCTACATCAACCGCTGCTGACCGCGCCCCCATCGGATCACCCGGCCGCCTACGAACCCCACCCCGCTCTTTGAAAAATTAGCCCCTTGCCCCGGTTCGCCCGAAGTGTGTCCCGGCAGCCACCCCATCGCCCCGGTTCGCCCGAAGTGTATCTCCCCATCGCCCCAAAATAGCTTCGTACCGCAAAACCACCAGCCCACTGGCTTCGATTCGCCAAACGGCTTATCCTCGCCACACCCGATTTGATAATCTTGCTCATACCCATGCGAGCTTTGGCTTTTTTAATCCCCTTCGTCGCCGCGGCCGCCGATTTTACCGGCTCCCATCAGCAATCCATCCCCCTCGCCGCTGGCGAAACCGTCGAGGTCTACGCCGGCCTCCCCCAGCCCAGCCAACTCCCCGCCAACGGCCGCATCGCTGTCGAATGGGCCGGCTACCGCAAGGTCCTCCACGCTCACGACCCCGACTTCTACATCGTCTATCGCGCCCCCAAAGCCGGCGCCTACACCCTCAAACTCACCAAAATCGAGGACGAAGAGCCCATCTTCAACCGGCCTCGCTGGCGCGAAACCGGCACCGTCGAAAAGCTCACCGCCTACCCCCAACGCACCCCCTGGCCCGCCGGTCACAAGGTCGCCCTTCGCACCAAACTCGCCAAGCTCAACCCCGGCGCCTCCACCCGCGGCATGGTCCTAGAAGCCGAACCCAACGACGCCATCGCCTCCGCCCAACCCCTCGACTTCGGCAGCCGCGACACCCTCCACATCACCGGCGGAGCCGACGACGCCGAGTACTTCGACAACGGCCTCATCGGAACCTCCGGCCTCGACTACTTCCGCATCGATTACAAAGGAACCACCCCCAAGTTATTCACCGCCAACTTAGCCCTCCCCGATCCCCTCGTCGTCGCCCAGTTACTCGTCTACACCGCCGACGGCAAAGAGTACCGCGAAGGCGCCAACGCCAACGAACGCGTCCACCAGCAAACCGAATCCCACCGCACCGCCATCACCCGCACCTTCAAGCCCGGCGGCGTCTACTTCCTCAAGGTTGAAGCCAACTCTCCCGGCTACGAAGTCGAACTCCGCCTCCGCGACCTAGCCCCGTACTCCGACCCGCGCAAGGCCGTCCAGCAAGCCATTTACGACCATATGGGCCAGGTCGACGCCTGGATCATGAACCGTCCTCGCGGCGCCGCCGTCGACCGCCGCATCCGCGACACCGGCAACCTCATGGGCACCCATTGCATGAGCTGTCACACCCAGTCCGGCGTCTGGGGACCCACCGTCGCCTTCCAACACGGCTACCGCCCGGAAAACATCGTCAACTATCGCCACTTAGTCAATACGATGTATGAATCCCTCCGGCCCACTAACACCCTCGCCGAAGCCGCCAATAACACCTCTCTCGCCCCCCTCGACTTAGGCGACGGCCCCGCCGGCACCCGCGCCGCCGGCTGGAACGCCTCCACCGCCGAAGACTTCCTCGCCCCCCGCCGCCTCCACGCCATGCAGCAGATCCGCGCGGCCAACCACGTCCTCCAGTCGGCTGACCCCAGCGGCATCAACGCCGCCGGCCCCGGCTCCAACGTCGGCCCCGCCGTCGTCTACCGCTTCGCCGGCAAGATCCTCGCCGAAGCCTATAAGAAGACCCGCAACGAGAAGTACCTCCTGGCCCTCGAAGAGAAGGCCGAAAAGCTGCTCTCCACTACGCCCCGCTACGCCGACGACCTCGCCAACCGCATCCTCTTCTCGACCGACATCTTCATCCCCCGCGACGAGAACCTCGCCGCCCGCCTGAAAGCCCAGGCCCTCGCCGATCTCGGCCGCCTCCGCCAACTCCAGCGTCCCGACGGCATGTGGCAGTTCGACCCCGGCTCCTCGCCCGACGGCTTCACCTGGAAAGCCAAACCGGACGACGCCGACGTCGACCCCGCCCCCACGGCCCTCGCCCTCACCGCCCTCTCCGCCATGGGCTTCAACGATGCCGACCCCCAAGTGAAGCGGGGCGTCGTCGCCCTCCTCCGCGTCCAGGATCCCTACGGCCGCTGGAACAACCACGCCCTCACCGGCATGGTCACCACCGCCTACGCCATCCATGCTCTCGCCCGGCTCTACCCGGCCACTCCCCCACCGCCGGCCAACTTCGCCCCCACTCCCAACGAGTCGCTCGCCGACACCGTTGCCCGCTTCCGCGCCATGGCCCAGCTTGGCCTCTCGCCGGACGATAGCCGCCACCTCCCCGCCGTCCTCCCCGGCGCGGCCCATCCCAACCCCCAGGTCCGATACTGGGCCCACATCGCTCTCGGCGCCCTCCACGACGAGCGAGGCATTCCCGCGCAAATCACCGGCCTCTCCGACCCCGTCAAAATGGTCCGCGAAGCTGCCCGCTGGGGCCTCCGCCAAACCCTCCTCGACGACAAAGGTTGGGACCATCTCTTCGCCGCCCTCCCCACCATGGACGATCTCGGCCGCGAAACCCTCGCCGGCGCCCTCATCATGCGTGCCGACGCCACCATGACCCGCTCCAATGCCGGTTTCCCCCGTCTCACCGCGGCCATCGCCAAGATGATGAATCAGGACCCGAGCCCCGCTGTCCGCGCCTGGGCCACCCGCGCCGCCTGGAATTGGTGGATCTGGAATCCCCCCGTCCGCGAAGCCCTCAACGCCGCCTTCATCGACTCCCTCGAACGCCCCGAGCCCTCCTCGCTCACCGAAACTGCCAAGCGCTACCAGACCGAAGCGCTCTTCATCGTCAACGGCCACCGCAGCAACGGCAGCAAGGAACACCAGTACCCGGAACTGGAGTCTCTGTTCTCCGCCATCACCAAGCGCATCGACCACCCGCTCCTCTCCCGCCGCATCGTCGAAATCGCGGGCACGTACTACAATCAGGCCGGCGGCGACGGCGGCCCCGGCCAAATGGGCTACGTCACCGCCGGCAGCGCTGAGATGGTCGGCAAGGCGGTCTACGCCTACTGGAACGCGACTAGCGACCAAACGAAAACCCGCCTCGCCCTCGAGTCCGCCGCCAACGCCACCTACGACCCGCTGCAGAAGAAGCTCCTCGAGTTCTCGACGTCCGGCCCCGAAGAGTACCGCACCCTGGCCGCGACCTCGCTCTCCGATCCCCGCATCATCACCCTCAACGGCACCCAGGAGTTCCTCGAACCCCTCATGGAGCAAATCCAGCGTGGCGCCAACGAGCCGGAACGCCGCGTCGAACTCGTCAACCCCATCCTGAAGCTCTTCACGCGCGCCCGCTGGAACCTCCCTAAAACCGAAGAGCAGCAGAACACCTTCTTCCGCATCCTCCTGCCCGATCTCGGCGAGGACAAAGCCAAACTCCCCGAAAACATCCGCCCCCCCGCCCAGATGGAAAAGGATAGCCGCGACTGGTTCCTCTCCCGCTCCATCGCCCAGATCCTGCACAACAACCCCGACCTGCATACCCCGGCGCTGCTCGCCCAAATGCCTACCCGCTATCGCAGCCCCATGGAAGAGGCCTTATGGGTCAACAGCGCCAAGTGGCTGCTCACCTACGAGACCCCCGTCCCCGCCGTAGGTGCACCCCCGCCGTCGCAAGATCCGCTCGCTCCCCGCCGGCAAGCCGCTGCCGAACTCGTCGCCCGCAGCATCACCAACAAAGACGCTGACGGCCGTCTCCGCGGCGCCGCCCTTTCGCTCGCGATCTCGGAGACCACTGTCCGCAACCACCCCGCCGTCAAGGCCGCCCTCCAGCCCATACAACCTGGCGTCTATGAGGAAGACCCCGCCGAAGTGAAGGCCATGAGCGCGGAGTGGCGCAAGAACTATGAATACTTCCGCGACTGGCTAGCCCCGGAGTTCCTCCGTCCCAATCGCGACGACCAGCAGGCATGCATGAGCTGCCACGGCGTGCCCGGTCGCGTGCCGTCCATGGAATTGCGCCCGGCCGACAACCGTGGCTACCTCTCCGCCGCCAACACCTACGCCAACTACAAGATTCTTTTGGAACGCGTCAGCGACACAGACGTCGATCAAAGCAAGCTGCTCCGGAAGCCGCTGAACGTACAGTCCGGCAAGGAGGATGGTCACCAGGGCGGTCGCCGCTACAATCCCGAAGACCGTGCCTACGAGATCCTCCGCCGCTGGGCGCTCGACGCGGCCCGGCTCAAGAAATCCCAACCGCCATCGGAATCCGCCAAACTATAAATAGGAGCCCCTCTCATGATCCCCAACCTGAAAACTCTCCTCGTCGCCTGTTTCTTGCCCGTTGTGGCCTTCGCCCAGGGCGATTCCCGCCGCGCCGAGATTCGCGGCGGTGGCGGTAGCGGAAAGTGCACGATTGAAGTTGAAGTGGACGGGATTGCCGAAGTCATCATCGACCGCGAAATGGGTTACCTGCGCACCGTCGAAGGGCAGCGTGCCACTTGGCGCCGATTCGTCTGCAATCAGCCCATGCCCTCGAACCCAAACAACTTCCGGTTCCGTGGCATCGACGGCCGCGGCCGCCAAACGTTGATCCGTACTCCGCAAAACAATCGTGGCCGCGCGGTCGTTCAGTTGGAAGACTCGAAAGGTGGACGCCACGGTTACACCTTCGACCTCGAATGGGACGGCGGCTCCGACTTCGGCGGCGGTCGTCCAGGTGGTGGCCGTCCTGGTGGCGGCGGCTGGGGCAACAACGACGGTTTCAATGGCGGCGGGAACTGGAACGCTCGCCAAGCGGAACGGGCCTGCGCCTCCGAGGTACAGGACCGCATCCGTCGCGACTACAACCTTTCGTCCCGCATCGAGCGAATCCAGATGGATGACAATCGCGGTTCGAACGACAGCATCTACGGCCAAGCCAGCGCCCGGCAGCGCAATCGAACCATCTATTTTGACTTCGACTGCCGCGTGAACCGCAACAACGGCAATGTCCGCAATGTACGGGTTACGGAACGCCGTTAAAGCGAAAGCCGCCCCGTACTATCGCCAAAGCTCTCCACTTCGACGCCCGACCGGTTGAGCATATCGACGAACAGGTTCGCCGCCGGAGTCTTTTCCGCCGCGGCGACGTGCCGTCCACCCTTCAAGCCGCCCGCGTGCCCTGCGATGACCAGCGGCAAATTGTGGTTCGAATGCTGGTTGCCATCGCTGATCGCGCCGCCGTACAGGATCGTCGAATGATCCAACAGACTGCCATCGCCGTCGTTGGTCGACTTCAGCCGTTCTACAAAATAGCTGAATAACTCCACGTGGTGTACGTTGATCTTCGTCACCTTCTCAATGAAGTCCTCATTGTTTCGGTGATGCGTCAACGGGTGGTGCGGATCGGGCACGCCAATCTCGGGGTAGACGCGAACGCTCCCCTCGCGGCCCAACATCATCGTTGAAACCCTTGTCAGATCCGACTGGAAAGCGATCGTCTGGAGATCGAACATCAGCTTCACGTACTCGCGATACGAGAAGGGGATCCCCGACGGCTTCTCGCCCGTCGGAATCTCGGGGTCCTTCTCGGCTTTCGCAATCCGCGTCTCCACCTCGCGGATCGCGGTGAGATACTCATCCATCTTCCGCCGGTCCGTCGAGCCCAGCGAAGACACGAGCGACTTCGTGTTCTCCCGCGTCAAGTCCAAAATGCTCTTCTTATAAAGTGCCCGCTTCGCTTTCGTCTCGGCATCCAGGCTAGGGTCCACCGTACCGAATAGCCGCTCAAAGACCGACCGTGGATTCACTTCCACCGCCATGGGAGAATCCGGATTCTTCCACGAAATGGAATTCGTGTACGCACAACTCGACCCCGTGTCGCAGTTCCCGATCATTCGCGAGTCCTCGCAGCCCAACTGCAGCGAAGGCACCCGCGTCTCTGGCCCAAACTTCTGCGCGGCGATCTGGTCAAAAGTCGTGCCCGCGTGCACGTCGGCGCCCGCCGTATACTTCGGAATCGCGCCCGACAGAAAGCTGCCCGAAGCCTTCGCATGGCCGCCACCCTTCGCCTTGTTCGCGGCATGGTTCGACAAACCCGAAACGACGACAATGTCTTCGCGGAATCGTTCGAGCGGCTTCAAAATCCGCGTGAACTCGAAATCGGAACCAACTTTGGCCACCTGCCAATCCCGCATCATGATTCCGTTCGGCACGTATACAACCGCAATCCGGCGCGCTTTGTTGCCCGCTACCGACGGAGCGGCCAGCGCCGGACGCATGGCGTCCAGCAACGGGAGACCAATCACAGCACCCGCGCCGCGCAAGAGCATGCGGCGGGAAATGGATTTCTGTGCAAGGTATGTCATTCGGATTTGCCTCCTGCGGCGGAATTAGCCCTCTAGGACGAGCGCGGAGAATTGGTAGTTACGTGCGGGCAGTTTGGCCGAAATCGCCGCTATAACTGGCTTGTCATAGCGCTCCAGGCCTCGCCCCAAGCTATAGGTCAACAGCTTCTCGGTCATCCCGCGAACAAAAGCACTCCGGTCTTCATTCAACAACGCCTTCAACTCCGTCGGCCCTTGAAACGTCTTCCCGCTCGGCAGCACCCCGGAAGGATCAATCGGGAAATCGCCATCCTGCATTCTCCACGCACCCACGGCGTTGAAGTTCTCCAATCCAAATCCCAATGGGTCCATCCGCGAGTGGCACGAGGCGCACGCAGGGTTCTTGCGGTGCTCTTCCATCTGCCGGCGAAGCGACAGATTCTTGCCCGCTGAGGCGGCGGCGGTGCATTCAAGAGATTCTCTAGAATCCACTTGCCCCGCAGCACCGGCGAGGTCCGCGTCGAATACGAGGAAATGGTCAAAACGCTGGCATGAGCCAGAATGCCGCCTCCCCGATTCGTCTGGCTCATATCGACCCGTCGAAACTCTGGACCGGTAACGTTTGGAACCCCGTAAAAGCGAGCCATTCGCTCATTCAGGTAGGTGTGCTTAGCGTCGAGGATGTCGAGAACGCTTCCGTCCTGCCGAATCAGATTCTCGAGGAACAGTTCCGTCTCCCGGCGCATCGACAGGCGAAGGCTGTCGTCGAAATCCGGAAACTTTTCAATATCCGGCTTCAAAACATCCACGTTCTTAAACTGCAGCCACTGGCCCGTGAAGTTCTCTACCAAAGCCGCGGCTTTCGGGTCGCGCAACATGCGGCGGACCTGTGCCGCCAACACAGCAGGCTGGCGTAGTGTCCCGCTGTCTGCGGCGCTGCGTAGCGCCGTATCGGGCATAGTACTCCACAAAAAGTAGGAGAGCCGCGAAGCCAACTCATGATTGTCGATCGCTGCAAACGGCTGCTTCGGACCCGCCGGTCGATCGCGCTCAACCCGGAACAGAAAATGTGGTGAAACGAGAATCCCTTGCAATGCCGTCGCTACGCCTTCTTCAAAGGAGTCCCCATGCTGGCGCGCCAGGGTATACAGCTTCACGAAGGGAGCGACCTCTGCGGCAGTGACCGGCCGCCGAAAGGCCTTCCGCGTGAAGCTGGAGACGATGGTTTGAGCACACGCCGCTGTCTTGGCTGTGCATACAAAAACCGCGCGCCGGCTCGCCGGCGAGGGGCCCTCGGTCTGCGTGAACGGTCCACCAATATCGATGGACTCGTACCGGTTATCCACCCGTACCTCTACCCGATCCACCTTGATCTTCGTCCCGTACTTACGCAGCAACTCCTTGTCCGCTTCGGTGAGCTGGCCCCGCGCTCCCGACAACTTCATGAAGTTTGTGCGCGTCGAAGGCTCCGGGCCGTTATACTTCGGCGGCAAGCCGTGATAGTTCTTCAGGTAGGTAGCGCTCAGCAGGTGTTCGCCCGCCGTCACCTTCGCCCGAACCTCCAGCACCTGACCTTCAAGATCGGTCCCGTCGTACTCAAAGGTCTGCACCAGCTTGCTGTCGATATAAAACGCCGGCGTCACCGGCATCGTCTGGTCCGGCCGATGTCCGTTCATCACTAACCGGAAGCTATACTCCCCATCCACCGGAAAACGATGCAGAACGTGGAACGCATGGTGCAGCGACAGCCCCGATTCGTCGTAGTGAAAGAGATCTTTCGGCAAAACCGGAATCCGCACCGGCGCCGAATAATGAACGGAAGCAGGTTTCAACTTCTCCGGGCCAAAAACGGCGGTCCGCACCGCCCGTTCGGCGGCATATAGGTACTTCTCCAGCAAAACCGGCGAAAGGCTCAGCGCGTCCGCAATGTTGTCGAAGCCAAACGCCGCCTCGTCGTTGGGAAAATCGTCAGCGGGACGAATATCGACACCCAACAAATCGCGAATCGTATTGTTGTACTCCGTCTTGTTCAAACGCCGCGCCGTCACGCGGCCCGGGTCCGGCTTCGCCGACCGATCCTGCCGGGCAAACCCGGTCTCCAGAATCGATGCAACGCTCTTCACATCGGCCGCCGGAGGCTTCGGAAATCCGGGCGGTGGCATCTCCCCCATCTTGATCTTCGCGACCACCCGCTCCCAGGTTTCGCGGGACTCATCAAACGACGCGGCTGTGTTCAGCGTCGCCAGATTCACGTCCCCGTTGGCCAACGCCTGATTATGGCAGGCCACGCAGTTCTTTTTGACGAAAGAGAAGACCGGCGCAGGGTCAGCGCCGCAGCAGGCGGCGGAAGTGAGGAGCGCCAATACGGCGGGACGGAGCACGATGAAACGGCACCTCTATTAATAAAATATCACGACATCCCCGGCTCTCTACTGCCCTAATCGATTGATGCCGTCGAATGCCGCTACTTTATAACACTCCGCCAGCGTTGGATAGTTGAACACCGTATTGATGAAATAGTCGATCGAACCGCCAAAGCTCAACACCGCCTGCCCGATATGCACGAGTTCGCTCGCGCCCTCCCCCATAATGTGCACGCCGAGCAGTTGTTTGGTCTCCTGATGAAAAATCAACTTCAGAATTCCGATGGAATCGCCCAGGATCTGGCCCCGGGCAATCTCCCGATAGCGGGCTTTCCCAATTTCGTACGGGATATTCGCCTTGGTGAGCTCCTCTTCGCTTCTCCCCACCATGGAAATCTCGGGAATCGTGTAGATGCCATATGGAAACAGAGACGGCACACTCGTGGCCGGAACCCCGAACGCATGGCACGCCGCTAACCGCCCCTGCTCCATCGAAGTCGAAGCCAGACTGGGAAAGCCAATCACATCCCCCACGGCGTAGATGTTGGGCACTGATGTTTGGTAGTGCGCGTTGACCTTGATCCGGCCCCGGTCGTCCGCCGTCAATCCCTCCGCTTACAACTCCAGCTTCGCCGTGTTGCCAGTCCGCCCAATGCTATATAGCAGCTTTTCGGCAATCACCTGTTTGCCGCTGGCAAGGTGAATCTTCACCCGCCGCCCGTGCTCGTCTTCAAACTTTTCGATACCCGAAACGTCTTCGCCCAAGCGGAGTGTCACCCGGTTCTCTCGCATGTGATATGCCAGCGAGTCCGCAATTTCGTCATCGACAAAATCAAGCAGAATCGGCCTTTTATCGATCAAAGTCACCCGCACGCCCAGCGTAGAAAAAATGGTGGTGTACTCGGTGCCGATCACGCCCGCGCCGACAATCGCCATCGTCTTTGGCAGATGGTCGAGCGAAAGAATCTCATCGCTCGTGAAGATTTCGGTTCCGTCGAAATCGATGTTGTCGCCCCTTGTCGCGGTCGTCCCCACGGCGACGATGATTTTTTCTGCACACAGGTCCTGGTGCCCATGCCCGTCTACGCTTAATACCCGAATGGTATTCGGGCCAATGAAACTAGCCGTGCCAAGCAGCATGTCCACCCCGTTGCGCTGCAACTGGTGACGGGAGATGTCCTGCTCATGTTTAATCACATGCGTCGTTCGAAACAACAAATCTTGCATCGTGATGTGCTGCTTGACCGAATACGACGACCCATAGAAGCCTTTCTCGCGATACCCCGACAAGTGCAGCACCGCTTCGCGGAGGGTCTTGCTTGGAATCGTCCCGGTGTTGATGCAGGCGCCGCCTACCACCGCCTTCTTCTCGATCAGCGCCACGCGCTTTTCGAGTTTCGCGGCCTGGATCGCTGCCCGTTGCCCACCGGGCCCCGAGCCGATCACGACCAAGTCATAGTCAAATTCGCTGGTCCGAAGCATACTCTATTATCCCTATCGGTCTATCCCTTGTCTTCGCATAGGTAGGATTACCCCGGACCCATCCTTTGACGCTGACTGACATTTTTGATATTGCTCCCCAACTTGGAGGGACCACGTCTAAACGCCTCATTTCATGAATACTTGTTCTTATTGCTGGCTCCTGGGCGCAAACCCCCACGGGCGAGATCAGCGGAACCGTCTCGGACTCTAGCGGAGCCGTCATCGCCGGCGCCAAAGTCATCGTGACGAACCACGCCACCAACGTGCAGCGCCTCGCTGGATTGAATGAGCTGGGCCTTTACAGCGTGCCGGGGCTCCCGCCGGGCATCTTCGACATCCATGTAGAAAAGCCAGGATTCACAGTGCAGTCCCGGACTGGCGTAGATCTCCAAACTGGGCAAGTTGCGAAAATCGACGTGAACATGCAGGTCGGCAACGTCGCGCAGACCGTAGAGGTCACCGCCGACCCGCCTGTGATCGAAAGCGCAACCATTATCGGAACGCTGATCGAAAACAAGCGCATCGTCGAACTCCCCCTCAACGGCCGCAATTATCTGCAACTCGCTTCGCTCATTCCAGGCGCCACAACGAACGGCCCGGCCTCCTCGAAAGGCCAACAGCGGATGGGCGGCGCGCGCAGCAGCTTCGAGTTAAACGTCGCGGGTCAGCGCGTCCACTATAAACACTTCTCTCTCGATGGGATGGAGAACACCGATCCCAACTTCAACACCTACCTCTTCCTCCCGGCGGAGTACGGCCGAGCCATTGCCCAGGTCAACGCCACGACGAAGAGTGGCGCCAACGATTTCCTCGGAACCGCCTTCGAGTTCCTCCGCAACGCCAAGCTCGACGCCAAGAATTACTTTGACCGCAAGGATCTGCCCAAGCCGGCCTTCCAACGAAATCAGTTCGGCGGAACCGTCACCGGGCGCATCCTCCGCGACAAGCTCTTTTTCATGGGCAATTACGAAGGTCTCCACGAACGCCGCGCGCTGACCCAAACCGGCGCCCTCCCCACGGCCGCCCTCCATTCCGGCTACATCGGCCGCGCCATTGTTGATCCGTTTTCAACCGGCCGGGTTGCTCTCCCCGGTAACGTCATTCCGGCCAGCCGGATTCAGGCTTCTTCGGCAAAAGTCCTGAACGACTTTTACCCGCTGCCCAACAACACCGGTGCCACGGGCCTGGCCAACAACTACATCAACAACGAAGGCCGCAACAGCGATGGGAACCAAGGGCCCGGCCGTCTGGACTGGTCGCAGTCGTCAAGCTCGAACTTCTTCTTCCGCTTCTCGCAGACCGTCGAGCCGCGGTATATCCCCTCTGTCATCAACGGCCAAGGAAACCTGGCGTCGATCTACGCTCAGCAGGGCGTCCTCGGCCACACCAAGGTTCTCGGGGCGAATAAGGTCAACGAACTCAGGTTCGGCGTGAACTACTTTAAGAGCTCCAACCTGCAAACCCGTGCCGGCGTCCGCAACGTCGTTGAGGACGCCGGCATCCCGGCTATCGACCGCACGAACCCCCTGTTCTGGGGTATCCCCGTTCTTCAGATCTCCGGCTACTCGAACGTCGGCGAATGCAACGATTGCCCTTTCGTCAACTGGAATACGACAGGCATGGTTACCGACAACTTCTCCTGGAATCGCGGCAAGCACCAGTTCAAAATCGGCGCCGTGGTCCCCCGCGGCCGCTTCTCTTTCAGCGGCCAATATTCCGGCGATCCGACGGCTGATTTCCTCCTCGGTGCGATGTCGAACACGGAAGGCCAGGTCGGCGCGCCAATCGCCAACATGCGCAGCAACTACCTGGCCCTGTACATCCAGAACACCTGGAAACTGACGCCGAACAAACTCTTCCGGATCTCCGAGCGCCAGCGTCTGGAGTTCCGTTCCGAATTCTTCAATCTCCCGAATCACCCGATTTTTGCCCCGCCCGGCACCACGCTCCGGACGGTGAACTATCTCGACAACTTCAGTTCGCTTTGAAGTATCAATTCTGAGTGCTTCAAGTTGTGTGGTTGAAACGGGACCTGCGGAACCGGGACCACGCGCCGCTTTTCGAGGCGGCGCAGCGGGGCCCGGTTCTTCCGCTTTATATCTACGAACCCTCGCTCTGGTCGGCTCCGGATGCCGCGCCGCGCCATTGGAACTTCGTAGCCGAAAGCTTGCAGGATCTGCGCCGCCGGCTGCCTGTGGCCATCCGGGTCGGTGAAGTGCTGCCAGTACTTGAAGAAATCCGCCGAACCCAAGGAATCGCGGGACTTTGGGCGCATGAGGAGACGACAAACTGGCTGGCCTATCAGCGGGATCGTGCGGTCCGCCGCTGGACCCGCGAGATGGGCATTCCGTTTGTGGAGCTGCCCGGCACCGGGGTGGTTCGGCGGCTCCGGAGCCGGAATGGTTGGGCGGGTGCCTGGGAAAAGCTCATGGGCTTGCAGCCGGCGCCGGCTGTCGAAGGGTTGTCCGCGATACCCGGCTTCGCGCTCGGCGACCTGCCGCGCGCCGAAGCGGCTCTGCAGCAGGGCGGGGAAGCCGCGGCATGGAACACGCTTGAGAGCTTTCTCCATCAGCGGGGCCGAAACTACGCGAAGGAGCTGTCGAGTCCGCTGACCGCGTTTGAATCCTGCTCCCGGCTCAGCTCCCATCTGGCGTGGGGGACCATCTCCATGCGCGAGACCATCCAAGCCACCCGTCGGCGCATGGAGGAGGCACCCGAGTGGAAGCGCTCGCTGCGGGCGTTCGATGCGCGCCTGCACTGGCGCAGTCATTTCATGCAGAAGATGGAGGACGAGCCCCAGGTCGAGTTCCGCAATTTCGTCACTGCCTTTGATGGCATGCGCGAACCGCACTGGAATGACGACTATTTCGCGGCGTGGTGTGAAGGCCGCACCGGTTATGGGATGGTCGACGCGTGTATGCGGGCGCTGCGGGCCACGGGATGGATCAACTTCCGGATGCGGGCGATGCTGGTCTCGTTTGCCAGCTACCATCTGTGGCTCCACTGGCCTAAACCGGCCGCCTTTCTCGCGCAACAGTTTACCGACTACGAGCCGGGCATTCACTACTCGCAATTCCAAATGCAGTCCGGAACGACGGGGATCAACACCTTGCGCATCTACAGCCCCGATAAGCAAGCGGAGGATCACGATCCCGACGGAGAGTTCGTCCGGCGCTGGGTGCCGGAGGGGGTTGGGCCGAGGATCGTTGAACACGGCGTGGCGTACAAACTGGCGCGGGAGAGAATGGCCGCGTTCCGCCGGCAACCTGAGATGAAGCTGCAGGCGAAGGCGGTGCAAGTGAAGCACGGCAGCCGCAAAAAACCGCCCCCCCGCAGCCGCCAACAGACGCTATTCTAAGGTCTGTGCCGGAATATCCGGACATCACGATCTATTTGGAAGCGCTGCAAGCGAGGGTGCTCGGCCAGCCGCTCACGGGATTGCGCCTCGCTACCCCGTTTCTCCTCCGCACGGTCGAGCCGGTGCCCACGGGCCAGACTGTTGCCCGGCTCGACCGGGTCGGGAAGCGCATCGCCTTCGGGTTCGATTCCGGCGTCTGGATGGTGCTCCACCTGATGATCGCCGGACGGCTCCATTGGAAGCCCGCGGGAGCAAAACTGAGCGGCCGCAACATGTTGGCGGCGTTCGATTTCCCTCAGGGTTCGCTGGTTCTGACCGAGGCGGGTTCGAAGCGTCAGGCCTCGCTCCACATCGTCCACGACCTGGCCTCGCTCGACCCTGGGGGGCTCGAAGTGATCGGGGTAACGCTCGCGGCCTTCGCGGAACGGCTCCGCTCCCGCAATCACACGCTCAAGCGCTCGTTGACCGATCCGCGGCTATTTAGCGGAATTGGCAACGCTTATTCGGATGAGATTCTCCACGCGGCCCGGCTCTCTCCGGTGGCTCTCAGCCAAAAACTGACGGACGACGAAGTAGAGCGGCTGTGGCGCGCGGTCGGCTCCG
Organism: Acidobacteria bacterium Ga0077553; assembly: GCA_001464575.1. Taxonomy (GTDB): domain Bacteria; phylum Acidobacteriota; class Terriglobia; order Bryobacterales; family Bryobacteraceae. The sequence goes on from LNFE01000047.1 coordinate 20,071, forward strand.
TGCTGCAGACGTGGACGGATACATTACGAAACGAAGCCAAAGGCGGTTTCCCCGAAAAAGTCACCGCTTTTCGACCCGAAATAAAGCGGTGACTTTTTCGGGGAAACCGCCTTTGGCTTCGTTTCGTAATGTATCCGTCCACGTCTGCAGCACGGAGCCGACCGCGCGCTTTCGCGGCTGCTAGGGTCGGATTGGCCTCGCAGCATCGAGGAGCTCGAAAAGCTTGGACGAGCCTAAGTGATAGGCAGAAAAGCACTTCGGATAGGTTGTGGATTTAATGTTCAAAACCACAATTAGTTGTTGACCTTAGGTGAAACACCACTGTATTCTGTAGGTCGGTAGCGCGAAACGCCCGTTTCGCTTGTGTCGCTCACTGTTTCCCGGACCCCGTCGTTGCCCAACGATGAGCCGGGCTTTTCTGTCTATTGTCACCGGGGAAATCATGGCTAGTACCGCATCGCAGTTGTCGTCTGTTCCGTCTCCACAACAACCCGCCGCCGAGCAGGAGTTGTTCCCAGGAATCCGTCCGCAGGTGGCCGAGACCGCCATGCGGGTCAAGAAACGTAACGGTTCCTACGAACCGGTGCACGTGGAGAAGATCATTCGGGCGGTGCAACGCTGTGCTGCGGGGCTAACGCAGGTCGACCCGATGCGAATTGCCATTAAGACGATCGGCGGGCTTTACGACGGATCTTCGACGCGGGAGTTGGATCAACTCTCCATTCAGACGGCGGCATCGCTCATTTCCGAAGAGCCGGAGTATTCGCGTCTCGCGGCCCGGCTGCTGGCGAACTTCATCGAGAAGGAGGTCGCCAACCAGAACATCTACTCGTTCTCGCAGTCGATCGACCATGGCTACCGCTTTGGTCTGGTGAGCGAGACGACATACAAGTTCGTCACCGAAAACGCCCGCAAGCTGAACAGCTGTCTTGAAGAGCGGAATACCGACCTGTTTGAATACTTCGGCATTCGCACCGTGTATGACCGTTACCTGTTGAAGAGCCCGGAGAGCCGGGACGTCATCGAGACGCCCCAGTATTTCTTCCTGCGGGTGGCCTGCGGCTTATCGCAGAACGTGCAAGAGGCCATTGAGTTCTACCGGCTCATTTCGGCGCACGACTACATGCCGAGTTCGCCGACGCTATTCAACTCCGGCACGTCGCATCCGCAAATGTCGTCCTGCTACCTGCTCGATTCTCCCCAGGACGAGCTGGAGTCGATCTACGACCGGTATAAGGACGTCGCCATGCTATCGAAGTTTGCCGGCGGCATCGGGTTGGCGTATCACCGCATCCGGGCGCGCGGCTCCCTGATCAAAGGCACCAACGGGCGCTCGAACGGCATTGTCCCGTGGTTGAAGACGCTCGATTCCTCCGTGTCTGCGGTGAATCAGGGCGGAAAGCGGAAGGGCGCGGCCTGCGTTTACCTGGAGCCCTGGCACGCGGATATCGAAGAGTTCCTTGAGCTCCGGGACAATACGGGCGACGAGGCCCGCCGCACCTATAACCTGAACCTCGCCAACTGGATTCCGGATCTCTTCATGAAGCGGTTGGAGGCCGACGGCGTTTGGTCGCTGTTTGACCCCAAAGTCGTGCCGCATTTCCCCGATCTGTACGGTGCCGAATTCGAGAAGGCGTACGAGGAGGCCGAAACCAACGGCCTGTTCATGCGGCAGGTGAAGGCTCGCGACCTCTATGCGCGGATGATGAAGACGTTGGCCGAGACCGGCAACGGTTGGATGACGTTCAAAGACGCCTGCAACCAGAAGTCGAACCAGACCGGACTTTCTCATAACGTCGTTCATCTGTCGAACCTGTGCACGGAGATCACCGAGGTAACGCACCATGCGGAGACCGCCGTGTGCAATCTCGGCTCCATCAACCTGGCGCGCTACCTGACGCCGGAAGGGACGTTCGATTTTGAAAAGCTAGGCCGGAACGTTCGCCTCGCCGTTCGCTTTCTCGACAAGGTGATCGACATCAACTACTACCCCACCAACGGGGCCGAGGTGTCGAACCGCAAATGGCGGCCGGTGGGCTTGGGCCTGATGGGCCTGCAGGACCTGTTCTTTCAACTGCGTTTGCCCTTCGACTCGCCCGAAGCGCGCGCGTTGTCGAAGCGGATTCAGGAAGACATCTACTTCCACGCCCTGGAGACGACGGTGGGCCTAGCCGAAGAGTACGGCCCTCACGTGAACTTTGGGGAGACGCGGGCGGCCAAGGGCGAGTTCCAGTTCGAGCTATGGGGCGTTCAGCCGGAGGTTCGGGAGCGTTGGGACGAGCTGCGGCCGCGCATGATGAAGTCCGGGATGCGGAACTCGCTGCTGTTGGCCATTGCGCCCACGGCCACGATCGCCTCCATTGTTGGGTCGTATGAGTGCATTGAGCCGCAGATTTCGAACCTGTTCAAGCGGGAGACGCTCTCCGGCGACTTCGTCCAGATCAATCGGTATCTAGTGTTGGAATTGAAGGCGCTCGGCATGTGGAACGAACACATGCGGAACCGGATCAAGATGGGCGAGGGTTCGATTCTGGCGATCGAAGAGATCCCGGATGAGCTGAAGCAGATCTATCGGACCGTGTGGGAAGTGCCGATGCGGTCGTTGATCGACATGGCGGCGGAACGGTCGCCCTACATCGACCAGAGCCAGTCGTTGAACCTGTTCATTGAGAGCCCGACCATTGGCAAGGTTTCTTCGATGTACATGTACGCCTGGAAGAAGGGATTGAAAACAACCTACTACCTCCGTTCGCGCCCGGCATCCAAAATATCTAAGGCGACGGTTCCGGTAACTCCGGCGGCGGCAGTGGCCTGTTCGCTCGAGAACCCCGACAGCTGCGAAGCCTGTCAATAACCAGCAAGATAAGAGTAAGAGGCAATGATTCTCGATCCTGGATTCGATTTAACGCTCCGTCCGATGAAGTATCCGGTTTTCTACGACATGTACAAAACCGGCATCAAAAACACCTGGACGGTGGAAGAGGTCGATTTTTCGACCGACGTGACAGACCTTCGCCAGAAGATGAACCCGGCGGAGCAACACCTGATTAAGCGGTTGGTCGCGTTCTTTGCAACGGGCGATTCGATTGTCGGCAATAACCTCGTTCTGAACCTGTACAAGCACATCAACTCGCCCGAGGCGCGGATGTATCTTTCCCGCCAGTTGTATGAGGAAGCGGTGCACGTGCAGTTCTATCTCACGCTGCTCGATACTTATATTCCGGACCCGAACGAACGGGCGGCAGCGTTCTCAGCCGTAGAAAACATTCCTTCGATTAAGGCCAAAGCCGATTTCTGCTTCAAATGGATCGACTCCATCAACAACATGGATTCGATTCAGTCCGAAGCCGACATGAAGAACTTCCTGCTGAACCTGTCCTGCTTTGCGTGTTGCATTGAAGGGATGTTCTTCTTCGCCGCGTTTGCCTACGTCTATTTCCTCCGCTCCCGCGGCCTGCTGCAGGGTTTGGCGACCGGAACAAATTGGGTTTTCCGGGACGAGAGCGCGCACATCGATTTTGCGCTCGAAGTGATCAACACCGTGCGTCGCGAGCGGCCCCACCTGTTTGACGCCGATTACGAGGCCCGGATCAAAGAGATGATCCGCGATGCAGTGGAGTGCGAAGCGCTGTTTGCCGAGGATACTCTGGGCGGTGGCGTATCGGGGATGTCGATCCCGTCGATGCGGCAATATCTACAGTACATCGCGGACCGCCGGTTGGTGTCGTTGGGGATTCAGCCGATTTATGGCTCGAAGAACCCGTTCGACTTCATGGAACTCCAGGATGTGCAGGAATTGACTAACTTTTTTGAGCGCCGCGTCTCGGCCTACCAGACGGCGGTCTCCGGAGAAGTCGGCTTTGCCGACGACTTCTAATGCTCACCCAAAGCTTTGAAAATCACACCCAGCGAGTGCCAGGTTTCCTGGCACTCGGTCTGGTGTTGTTTGTTACTTTGATTGGGTCCCTTGTCAACTTCTATGTTTCGTTGGGTGACCATCAGCGGCTCTATAGCGCCTCGCTATTGTTAGTACTGACGGCGTCTGTTTTCGTGACGGCCTTTTTTGCCCGTGTGTTCGCGCTCAAAGCCCAGGACCGGGCGATTCGCGCCGAGGAGAATCTGCGCCACTTCGTATTGACGGGCAAACTGCTCGATCCGCGGTTGACCGTGATGCAGATTATCGGATTGCGTTTTGCTTCCGATGCCGAGTTCCCGGCGCTGGCGCAGCAGGCGGCGGAGAAGGGTATGTCGCAGAAGGATATCAAAGTGGCCGTGAAGAACTGGCGGCCGGACTTCCACCGGGTTTAGCGGATCCAGTGGTCGGTGAAGATGCTGTGGCCGGCCTCTGGCGTGGGCGCTTTGGGCATGTGGCAACTTTGGCAGTCGGGCCCCCGGTGACTTTGTTTTGCGGAATGGCAGGTCCGGCAGGGCTGGTTGGGGTCGGCCTTCCCGGTGGATGGATGCGGGTTGTGGCAGGTGCCGCACCAGAGCTTGTCGCCGCTGGCGATCTGGCACTTCGACATGGCTAGACGCTCAAAATGTCCGGTCACCTTTAGGTCGGATTGCTTCTGCTGCGGCGCGGTCTGGTAGGTGACCAGTTCGTCGAGCAGCCCGCCGGGTCGGTAGGCGTAGAAGCTGCGGCCGGGTTTATCGGCGCGGGATAGGCCCAGCAAATGGCACTGGCGGCAAGTGTCGTTGCGGGCCGCGGATGGCAGCTTGGCGGGGTTGACGGGCCGCTCGGCAGGGTCTTTTGCGTGGGCGCGGGTGTCGCCGTGGCAGCGGTCGCAAGTGATGCCGTTCTCGCGGAAGGGCTGGTCGGCGTATTGATTGGCGGTGCCGTAGATCATTCGCGTGGACGAAGCGTGGCACCAGAGGCAGTCGCGGCCGACGGGGCGCGTCCAGTCGGAGTGGTCGTCGGCTTCGTAGCCGGGAGACATGCCCCAACCGCGCTGTGCGTAGTGGGTGATGGGTGCCTGAAAGAGTTTGTCGCCGCGGCGAAAGAGATAACTGCGGCCGTGGGCGCCGGAGCCGAGGAAATATTCGAGCTTCTGCGTGGCGTTTTGGAGCGGTGTGCGAATCTTGACCCGGTCAGGCGGCTCGATGGAGTAAGCGGTCCGGGAGGGGGTGTGGCGATAGGAGCCGGCGGGCAGGGAGGTGACGGGTCCGCTCGAGCGCGCCATGGGCGAATGCTCGTAGGCAGCGACGATTGCCGGATGGCAGGTGGCGCAGGCGAGAGCGAGCAGGATCATCGGACCAGCCGCGGTGGAATGCGTTCGAAGGCTTCGCGATGGAGGCGGGCCTTGGGTTCGTTTCGTAATTTCTGGTAGGCGCGGGCGAGCAGAAAGTGGAGTTGGCGTTCGGTTTGCGGGAGTCCAGGGAGCGTCAAGGCGTGTTCGGCGTCGGCGACCGCTTCGGCGAAGTGGCCGGCTTCGAGATGGAGGCGGGCGCGTTCGGAATAGGCTTCCCGGTATTGGGGGTCGCGGCGGAGGGCTTCCTTGATCTGGGTGTGGGCCTCGGAGAGGCGGTGAAGGGTGAACAGCAGGCGCGCGAAGGCGAGCGGGGCCTCGGGACTGGGGTTTTGGCGGATGGCTTCCGGATAAAGCTTGAGCGCTGCTTCGACGTCGGCGAGGCCTTCGTGCGTGAGGGCGAGATAGAGCAGGGTGGGACCGTCGGCGGCGCGGAGTTGACGGGCCGTGTTGAGAGAGGCGAGGGCGGGCGTAAAGTCGTTGTCGAGATAGAGGCAGAAGCCGAGCAGGAAGTGGGCGGCGGGCGAGCGCGGGGCGAGGGTGGCGGCGTGCGTGAGATAGGTGCGGGCTTGGGGCGCCTGGTCGAGGGCGAGTTGGATGCGGCCGGCGAGGAGGAGGGCTTCGAGACTGGGTGGCTCCTGCCGGAGTAGCGTTTCCAGCGCGGCCCATGCTTCGGCGGGGCGCTGCTGCCGGAGGAGTTGCTGGACCGTGGCGAGATCAGAAGGCATGGTAGCGGTCTGCCTTCAGTTTAGTGGCCCGCCACTTCGATTGGATCTCTACCCATTCGGCTTCGGTGTCTTTGCCGAGGCCCAGGACGAGGCGCGGATCGTGGGAGCTCAGATAGCTGCCATGGGAGTTGATCCGCTTCTGCCGGATGACGCCCCCGGCGGACCAGCGTACGATGGCTCCGGGCACTAGAGCAGGATGGGAAAGGCCGAGCCAATGGTTGGCCGGGTGCGGGGTACCGAGATAGACGACGGGCGCTTCGCCGTTGGTGGCGATGACGAAATCGAGATGGCCGTCGTTGTTGAGATCGCCGAGGGCGAGGCCGCGGGCGGGGAGGTTGGCGCCCAGGCGGGAAACGGTGAACTTGCCGCGGTCGTTTTCAAAGTAGAGCGTGGGTTCCTTGTGTGTCAGCGTCTGCGAGAGCGTCTCGATGCGGTCGTCCGGGTGGCCGTTGACGACTAGCAGATCCTCGTCGCCATCGTGGTCGCGATCGAAGAACTTCAGGCCCCAGCCGGAATACATCTGCGTGGCGGGGCCGATGCCTGTGGGGCCGGCTTGGTCGGAGAAGTTGAGCCCATCAAGATTTCGATAGATGGAGAAGCGCTCGCGGTTGAAATTGGCCACGAAGAGGTCTTCGCGGCCGTCGCCGTCGTAGTCGGCAGCGTCGACGCCCATGCCGGAGCGGGGATTGCCGTCGGCGGAGTAGGCGACGCCGGAGTCGAGGCCTATCTCGTCGAAGCGGAGGTTGCCGCGGTTGAGGAACAGGAAGTTGGCGACCGAATCATTGGCGACGAAGAGGTCGAGAAGGCCGTCACTATTGATGTCCGTCGCCACGGCGCCAAACACCTTGCCGAGGGCAGCCCCGATGCCGGAGGTGGCCGAGATGTCTTCAAACCGGCCTTGGCCGCGGTTGCGGTAGAGCCGCGAGGGATGGGCGGGATAGCTGAGCGGGTGACAGTAATGGAACACGCCGTTGTACTTGCAGGCGGGTTCAGCGGCGGGATCGTAGGCGGCGAAGTGGCCGAGGAAGAGGTCGAGGAGGCCGTCGTTGTCGGCGTCGAAGAAGACGCTGACGGTCCAAAGGCCGGGTGCGGCGAGGGGTGTCGGGGCGAAGCGGCCGTTGCCGAGGTTGCGATAAAGCAGTGGCGTGCCCCAGCCGGTGACAAGTAGATCGGGGTGGCCGTCGTTGTCGTAGTCGGCGGTGGTGACGCCGAGGCCGAAGAGGTCTTTCCGCAGGCCGGCCTCGGCGGAAACATCGGTGAACTTGAGATTGCCGTCGTTGCGGAAGAGCGCCGTGGGGAAGGCGATGTCCATGTGTCCGTCGGCGTTGTAATCGAAGATCGCCACGCCGGGACCCATGTTCTCGGGCAGGCGGCGGCGCTCCGAGAGGCCGTTATCGTGCCGGTAGGAGAGCGTGGGGCCGGAAAGAAAAAGCGCCGCCCCCGTGAGGAGAGCGGCGCTGAAGAGAAGCGGCCAGAACATGATTAGAACTGGAAGCGGGCCACAACCTGCCCATTGCGAGGCGGGCTAAATACGCTGGCCGGGTTAATACGGCCGAAGCCGGCGGTTACGTTGCCGGCGGCGTCCCGATTCGTGGTGGCAAAGGGGTTACCGGCGTCGGGGTTGTTCAGGAACGTGCGATTGAACACGTTGAAGAACTCCCCGCGGAAGCTGATGACGTAGCGCTCTTTAATGCGGAACATGCGCCCGAACGAAAGCTGTTCGTCGGGGCGGCGGGCGTAGCGGTAATCGTCGTAGTAGGCCGCCGCCGTGCCCCATTGGCCCGGACCGGCGTCGACCCAGGCGGCGGGGTTCAGCGTGAGCTGCTTGAACGGGTCGATGCTCTGGCCGTCGTTGAGATTCTGCAGGAACAGGGGCTGGCCCTCCACCCGGTTCATGCGGGTACCGCGGAAGAGCAAGCTGCCCAAGGCGTTGTTCGAGTTCGGCGCCTGGATGGGGAAGCCGCTCGAATAGCGGAGGATGCCGCCGAGCGTCCAACTGCTGAGGAACGCTTTGGTGGCCCAGTTCTTGTTCCAACGCGGCGAATCATAGTTGAACCCGAGCACGAGGACCTGCGGCTGGTCATTCAGCGAGAAGGTCTTCTGGTTCCGGCGGTTGTAGACGTCGTTAACGGGGACGATGCCGCCGCTTTGGGTTTCGACGTTCGTCAGATTCTTGGACCAGGTATAGGCCAAGGTGCCGGTGAGTCCCTTCGAGTAGCGCTTGGTGACCTTGATTTGGAGCGAGTCGTACCACGTGTTGCCGAGCGGCGCCCAGAGGCTGCCGAGATTGCCGAATTGGGGATAGGGCCGCAGCGCCTGCGCCAAAGTGCCGGAGTTCGGGAAGCTGGCGTAGGGCTTCTGGAATCCGCGGGCAACCACTGCCGCATTGACGATCGTCGAAGTCAGCAAGGTGCGGTCCGCCGCCGAATTCACATCGAGGCCGAAGGTGCGAATCCGTTCCGGGGTCAGGCCGTTGTAGTCGTTCAACCCATCGGCGCGGAACCACGCGCCACGGTTGCCGACATAGGCTGCCTCGACGACCATGCTGGAGCCGAGTTCCCGTTGCAGGCTCAGGTTCCAATTGGCCATGCGGGGAGGACGGCCGCTATTGGGGTCGACGAGCGCGGGCGGGGAATTGATCTGGCCGGGGCTGGGCCGGATTCCGGCGTCGTAGCTGGCGAAAGTCAATTCGTTGACGTTGTAGGAGAGACCGTTCCGAAGGACGACACCGGGTTCTGCAAACGCCGGGTTCGAGAAGGCGATGGTGTTGAATCCCATGCCGAGCGAGTTGCCGCCACCGATGTAAGCAAAATTAGCGACCTGCGCGTAGCTGACGGCGAAGCCGGCGCGGGCAACCCACTTCTCGGCGAACTGGTATGCCATGCCGAGGCGGGGGCCGAAGGCGTACGGATAGGTGTTGCTGATGGAGCAGTTGCAGCGGCCGTTGCCGTAGCCGGCGTAGCGAGTTGCGCCGAGCAGGTTGCCGGCGGCCGGGTTGCGGCCTTCAGGATCAAACATGGACGTGCGCTGGTGCAGTTCGTCCGAAGCCGGTTGGTAGTCGTAGCGGATGCCGTAATCGAGGGTCAGTTTCCGCGTGAGGCGCCAGGTATCCTGGGCGAAGAAGCCTAGGGTGGGGCGGCGATACTGGGGATCCTGCGGGTTCGAGACGGTGGCCGTGTTCGCATTGCCGAGCAGGAAGCTGGCGTAGTTGAAGCCAACGTTTCCGCCCTGCAGGGCGACACCCTGGAGCGCGGGCATGGAGGTCTGGGCTGAGGAGAAGCCGAATACACCGGCGACGCCGCCCGAGGAGCGGTTGGTGAAGTTATCCATCTTCCATTCGCCGCCGAACTTGAAGGAGTGGGTCCCCTTCACCCAAGTCGCGGAGGCGACTGCGGTCGGCTTGTCCTGGTAGTAGAGGGTGCGGTTGGTCGGGCCAATATTGAAACCAAGGCCGCCCTGGGCGCCGCCGAGGTCGGTAATGCGGGGGAAGCCGGAGCCGAACAGACCGCGGAGGCCGAGCTGGCCGGCGGCGTCGAAGCTGGTGATGACTTCGGGCGAGGCATCGGGATTGACGTAGCGTTGATAGCCGACGCCGAGATGCAGCAGCAGGGTAGGCCGCAGCGAGGTGTCGAAGTTCACGCGCGTGGTGTGGGACCGGATAATCTGGTCGCGGCGTGCGCTGATGGGATCAGGCAGGCCTTCCTGACCGTTATCCTTGTCGGTGCGCTGAAGAGAATAGTAGGCGCTGATGCGGGACGACCCGGTGAAGTTGTGATCCACCTTAATGCTGGGGATGTCCTGAATCTTGCGGAAGTCGTAGCGCCGCTCGAAGTTGTTGATGAGGCCGGGCCGGCTGGCCGTGGGAATCAGGGCCTGGATTTTGGCCGAGACCGGATCGATCAACGAAGCGGGGATGACGTTGTTGGGGAAGACGTCGCGATAGATGCGGCCGTCCGGTCCGGTGCGGCTGGTGCGCGGGTCGTAGATGGAGTTTTCGAGGATGGGCCGGCCGAGGCCGTCGGTGTTGCGGTAGGCGTCCGTGGGGACGGTGCCGTAGCCGTCAAACTTGCCTTCCTTGTTCAGATACTTTTCGTAGTTGAAGAAGAAGAAGGTGCGGTTCTTGCCGTTGTAGAGCTTCGGGATTAGGATGGGTCCGCCCAAGTTGAAACCGTAGTTATTGCGGCGAGTCCGCGGCCGGACGAGTTCGTTGTTGCCATTGTTGGTGAACGGGATGCCGGCGTTGAAGACTTCATTGACGAAGTAGTCGTAGACGCCGCCGTGGAACTCGTTGGTGCCGGAGCGGGAGGTGAAGTTGAACAGGCCGCCGCCGACTTGGCCGAATTCGGCCGAGTAATTGGAGGTTTGGAGGGTGAACTCCTCCACCGCATCGACGGAGGGCTGCGACTCATCGGAGACGCGGCCATCGAGGGAGCTGGTCGAGTCCTGGCCTTCGAAGATGATCTTGAAGGTGCCGGCGGGAGCGCCGTTGACTTTGATATTGTTCCAGCCGTTGATGGAGGCGCCGGGGGTGAGCTGGGTGAAGCTGAGCGGGTTCCGGATGGCACCTTGGCCGATAGCGAAATTCAGCGGCAGTTGATTGAGCTGCTCGCGATTGATGGTGGTGGAAGCGGCGGCGCTGTCGGTATTGAGCAGGGCGGCTTCCGAGGAGACATTGATCGATTCGGTGGCCGAGCCGATCTGCAGAACGATATCTAAAGATGCGGTCTGGGCGACTTGGACGCGGACGTCGCGCTGGACGACTTTGCGGAATCCTGTGACTTCGACGGTCACTTCATAAAGGCCGGCGGTCAGGTAAGGTGCAGAGAAGTTGCCGGTTCCAGTGGTGGCGATTTCCTGTCGAATGCCGGTGCCTTGGTTAACGATGGTGACAGTAGCGTTGGGGATCAGAGCGCCGCCGGGATCGGCAACGGTGCCTGAGATAGTACCGCGATCTGACTGGGCGAATGCGGCGGCAACGAACAACAACGTGGTAAGAGCGAGAGGGATATGTTTCATTTAAAGACCAAACGAGGGTGCGACAAGCCTATCACAGCCGCTTCGCCATATAATGTTGTCGTGTCTATCCCAACCCGTCGATCCCTTCTCCAAGCTAGTGCCGCGCTGGCGGTTGCCGCGCCGGTGATACAGGCGCAGGGCCATGCTGAGCATGGTTTGACCCAGATCGAGAAGGCCGCGCCGAAAGTGGCGCGGTTCTTTAACAAGCAGGAGATGGCCCTGCTGGCGCAGCTGGTGGAGCAGATCATTCCGCGTTCGGATACCCCGGGGGCCGCTGACGCTAATGTGCACTATTTCGTCGACTTCCAGGCGCATACGAATCCGAAGCTGGGCGCGCAACTGAAGAAAGACCTGGCTTGGGTGAGGAAGCAGGGATTCGCCAAGGCGGACGCGGCGGGGCAGGTGGCATTGTTGACAGGTTGGAGCCAAGCCAAGGGCACGGCGCCGTATCGCGTGTTCAAGCAGATCAAGGATTTGACGATTGACGGCTACTACGGGTCGAAGGAGGGCTTGACGCAGGAGCTGGGTTGGAACGCAAATACGTTTTTGCGGGAGTTCAAAGGCTGCACCCACCCGGAGCACGGAGCTTAAACCATGTACGTTCAAAACGCACCCGAAGTCCATGATGTGATTGTGATTGGCAGCGGCGCCGCGGGGGGCATGGCCGCATGGAACCTGACGCGCCAGGGCGTGAACGTCACGCTGCTCGATGCGGGTACTCGGTTCCGGAAGGAAGACTTTTGGACGCACGTAAAGCCGTGGCAGTGGCGGGAGCGAGTGGAACGGGGGATGGAACCGCCCAAGATTCGGCTGGACAACGCGGAGCAGCCGTACTCGTGGAAGGACCCGGGGCGGGAAGACCAATATCTGGGGCCGGGTGGCGCTGCGGTATTCCGATGTCGACTTCGGGGGACCGGCGAAAGACGGCTGGGAGATCCCGTGGCCGATCCGGTATAAAGACATCGCGCCGTACTACGACAAGGTGGAGCAGGAGATCGGCGTTTGCGGCGGCGACGATGATCAGGACTCGCTGCCGGGGTCGAAGTATCATCTGCCGCCGGCCGCCTTGCGGTGCGGTGAAAAGTTCTTGCAGGCAGCGGCGCGGCGGCAAGGGATCAGCGTCGTGAATCAGCGGCGGGCCGTCGTGACCAAGCCACATAACGGGCATAATCCGTGCCACTATTGCGGGGCGTGCGGCCGGGGCTGCGACGTGTCAGCCTTCTTCAATTCCACTGACTATCTGCTCGATCCGGCGGAGAAGACCGGCAAGCTGAAGATCATCGATAACGCCGTGGTCGCGCGGATTCTGCTGGGTGATAACGGCTTGGCGACCGGGGTGCAGTACTTTGACCGGTATACGAAGCAGGAGCGGGTGATTCGCGGGAAGCGCATTATCCTGGGGGCTTCGTGCGTGGATTCGACGCGCATTTTGCTGAACTCGAAGTCGGCCAAATATCCGACGGGCATTGGGAACTCGTCGGGTGTGATCGGGAGCTATCTGTGCGAGCAGGTTCGCTTTCACATGTACGGGTTCGTTCCCGACCTGATGGGCACGAAGGCGTTAAACGATGATGGTATCGGCGGCGAGCATATCTACATGCCGCGGTTCAATCATCGGGACGGGAAGAAGCGGGATTATCTGCGGGGCTACGGTTCGCAGTTCTGGGGCATCGGGGCGCAGCCGGGGGCAGCGTACGCCAAGCAGTTGGATGGGTTTGGCCTGGAGTTCAAGAAGGCCGTGAAGCGGCGGTATCCGGCTTTAGTGGCCATGCATCCCTATGGCGAGACGCTGCCGCGGAAGGAGAACCGGATTACGGTGGAGGGCACGCCGCTCGACCGGTATGGCGTGCCGACGCTACGGATTGAGTACAACATTGGCGACAACGAGAAGAAGATGATCGCCGAGATGTACGATATGGCCGAGGGCGTGATGCGGGCGGCCAAAGCGGAGATTCTGCCGTTTGAGCGCGGATGGCTCGACAACTTCGGCAGCGCGATTCATGAGCACGGGACGTGCCGGATGGGCGAGGACCCGCGGCGGAGCGCGTTGAACGGGTTCAACCAGATGCACGACGTGAAGAACCTATTTGTGGTGGACGGTTCGGCGTTCACGACGGCATCGGAGAAGAACCCGACGCTCACGATTCTGGCGTTGGCTTGGCGGTCGACCGATTACCTGGCCGAGGAGATGCGCAAGGGCAACATCTAGCGGACGAGCGGGGTGACGGTGAGCTTGCGGATTTCCACCGCACCATGGTCACCCTGCACGCTGATGGGGCCGGGCGTGGCTTCGTTCGGGTCGTGGGCCATGGCGGTGAGGCCTTCGACTTCGGCGCGGTCGATGACGGTGACACCGTTGACGATGATGGTCACGGTGCGGCCGACGAGACGGATATCGTAGGTGTTCCATTCGCCGGGCTTTTTGGCGGCGTTCTCGCGGGGCTTGATGCGGCTGTAGAGGGCGCCGGTGCCGTGGGTGTCGGGAGCTTTGCCGTAGTCGTCGATGATCTGCACCTCGTAGCGGCCGCCGTGCAGTTCGAAGTTCCAGAACTTCTGGCTGGAGACGAGGTTGTTGGCGCCGGCAATGTTGTTCATGATGCCTTTGTCGACCCTCCAGCCGAGAGGCTTACCGGGGACGAGGGCGGACCAGTTATTGAGATCCTTGCCGTTGAACAGTTCGACGGGCTTGCCGGGCTTCCACTTACCGTCTTCGGTGTCCTTGATCACGGGGGCGCGCTTGCCGACGAAGGCCAGCTTCGATGCGGGATTGCCTTCCACCTGGAACTCGCCAACGAGATCGCCGTTTACAATGCGGGCGGTATAGACGCCCTTGTCGGTGCCGGTAGGCTTGCGAAGGTAGTTTCGCTCGAAGACGAAGCGGAGAACGCCGCCCTTCACGGCAATCTCGGGAATCGCATTCATATCGCCACCGGGAGCACCGACGAAACGGCCCTTGATGGCCTGCGTTCCGGCTCCGTCCACTTCGAGCCACCAAGCGCGGCGGCGGGTTTCGTTGGGCACCGTAATGTTCCAACGGCCATTAAAATCGACGTCTTTCGCCAGCCCGGCGAGGGACAGCAGGAAGAAGAGAGCGATACGCATGAAACCGAGAGTGTACCATTGCGCATGGCTGCTTGTTTCGATAGAGTTGCGGCTTATGCGAAACGCAGTTTTGACTCGACGCGCGCGCTTAGCAGTGCCGGTGGCGCCGGCGATTTCAGCGGGTCCCCTGGCGATTTCCGGGGGGCGCATGTGGCGGTTGCAGGAACCGAGCGGACGAATGTACAGCATTATCCGTTTGGACACGCGAGGCGGGCTGAAAGGCTACGGCGAGGCCGGGGCGGCGGAGGCGGCGGAGTTCAAGCGGATTCTGGCGCAGGTGCAGGGCCGGGAGGCGACGTCGTTCGAGGTGCTCGGGCTGACGGGGCCGCTGCGGGGAGCGGTCAACGTGGCGATGCTCGATATCGTTGGGCGGGCGGCGCAGGCACCGGTGTATCAGGTGTTGGGCGGGCCGACGCGGCATAAGGCGCGGGCGATTGCGACCGTGAAGAATTCGAACAACGTCGAACTGGCGATGGAGGCCGGCTACCGGGCCTTTGCGGTGCCTCTGCCGACACCGCTGTTTCCGAACTCGGGAAAGCAGTACGTGAATCTGGTGCTGTCGCTGTGGGAGGAACTGCAGAAGATTGGCGGCGACTACGTGCTCGATGGGGCGATGCGGCTGACACCGGGCGATGCGCAGATGGTGGCGGCGGCGCTCGAAAAGGAGCATCCGCTGTTTCTCGATGAGCCTTGCCGGCTCACGCAGGTGCGGCAGGTGGCCAAGATCAGCGAGGAGTCGGTGACCCCGTTGGGCTTTGGGCGGGAGGTGGACTCGCTCGACGTGTTCCAGGATCTGCTGCGGGAGCAGGCCGTGGACGTGTTGCGGCCGACGCTGCAGCGGCTGGGCATCTCGGCGATTCGCCGGTTGGGCGCGATGGCGGAGACGTACTATACGGCGGTGGCGCCGTTCCATGATGGGGGTCCGCTGGGGACGGCGGCGGGGCTGCAGTTGGCGGCGAGCCTGCCAAACTTTTTCGCCTTGCAGGTGCCACGGGTGAGTGCGGCCGAGCGGCAGGCGCGGTACGCGATGATGTCGGGCTGGAATGAACCGGTAAAGGACGGCTTCTTTGAACTGCCTACCGGGCCGGGCTTGGGCGTGACCGTGGACGAGAAGGCGCTGGATCGCTACGAGGTGAAGCTGTGATGCGGAGACGGGGGTTTTTAGGTTTGGCGGGCGCGGCGCCGGCGATGGGCGGGCGATTTGTGGACGCCTGCGGGTGTGCTTTGCAGCCGCGGGCGGCGCAGTCGGGACCTGTCGGCGCGGCAGCGTTTGAGAAAATAGGGTCGAAGCTGCGAATCACGAATGTGAAGGTGTTCGGCGTGTCGTTGACGCCCGACTCCGACCGGCCATACGTCTTCGTAAAGATTGAGACGAATCAGGGGTTGATTGGCTGGGGCGAAGGGACGTTGGAAGGGAAGGCGGCGGCCGTGATGGCGTGCGTCGAAGACTTCAAAGAGTTTCTGATTGGCGCGGACCCGATGCAGGTGGAGCACCACTGGCAGTCGATGTATGTGCATAGCTTTTATCGTTCGGGGCCGGTGATGGGGTCGGCGATCAGCGGGATTGATCAGGCGTTATGGGATATCCGCGGCAAGGCGCTGAATATGCCGGTGTACAAGCTGCTGGGAGGGCCTGTGGATACGCGCGGGGTGCGGGGCTACTATCACCTGCGGGCGCGGAATAGAGAGGACTTGCCGCGGTTGCGGGAAGAGGCGCGGAAGCAGGGGATCACCTGTTTCAAAAGCGGCATTCCGGGCTATTACGAATGGATTGAAACGAACAAGAAGATCTCGGCGGCCGTGCAGGCGATGGCCGATCTGCGCGAGGGTCTGGGGCCGGATATCGATATCGGCATCGACTTCCATGCCAAGACGTCTCCGAGCGTGGCGTCGATTTTGGTGAAGGAAGTGGAGCCGCTGAACCTGCTGTTTATTGAGGAGCCGTGCCCGCCCGAGAACGTAAAAGCGATGCAGCGGATTGCGCGGCGCTCGACGACGCCGATTGCGACCGGGGAACGGTTGGTGGCGCACTACGGTTGCCGGGAGGTGATCGAGTTGGGCGTGGCGGATATCATTCAAACCGATATCAACCATGTGGGCGGGATTACGGCGTTGTGGAAGGTTGGCGCGATGGCGGAGATCTCGGGCATCTCGATGGCGCCGCACGCTTGCGAAGGGCCGATTGGCGGCCTGGCGACAGTGCACGTGGATGCGGCGATGCCGAACTTCCTGGTGCAGGAGATCTGCAGTGGCGTGGAGGTCGGCCCGAATGAGAAGGTGTGGGCCGAATGGCTGGGCTTCCCGGCGATGCGGATGGTGAACGGACGATTCCCGCTGTCGGACAAGCCGGGGTTGGGTTTTGAGTTGACCGAGGAGGCGCTGAAGAAGTATCCGTTTGGCGGCACGAAGCCGATGGCGCGGGTGTTTCATGAGGATGGATCGGTGGCGGAATGGTAGCGCTTAGAATTGGGTTCGTTTCGTTCCTGGCGGTTTTCGCCTATGGTGACGACTTCTCCGACAAGATCCGGCCGGTGTTAAACGAGAACTGCGCGAAGTGCCATAATCCGGCGAATCCGAAGAATCGGCTGAATTTCCTGAAAGCCACGGCGGCGACGGACGTGGAGACGCAGCGGTCCCTATGGCGGAACGTCGCGACGCAGTTGCGGAACCGGACCATGCCACCGGGGGCGGCGAAGATGGCCGAGGCGAACCGGATGGACGTGGCGAATTGGATTGAGGCGCGGCTGCGGAGTACGGGCTGCACGAGCAGCGAGTACGCGGGATTTGTGGCTTCGCGGCGGTTGAACCGGCGGGAGTGGAAGAACACGATTCGGGATCTGTTTGGGCTCGATGTGATTGCGCCGGATCTGTTCCCGGCGGATGAGTCGGGCGGGGCGGGCTTCGATACCAATGGCGAGACGCTGTATGTGCCGCCGATGATGCTGGAGCGGTATCTGGAGGCGGCGACGACGGTGCTCGACCGGATTGTGGTGACGCCACCGTACAACAAAGTGGTGCTGTCGCATGAGTTGAATCCGGTAACGGCCCCGCCGAAGGGGATTAAGCCGAGCCGGTTCGTGGACCCGGGAACCGAGCTGTCGACCAACGTTTCGGTGTTTGCCGAAGGGGCGTATACGATCCGGGTTTCCGTGGAGCGGCCGCCGGTGACTCCGTTTTCGCTAAAGGTGAAGGTGGACGGGGTGGAAGTGGGGACGCTGGCCTACGCCCGGGATTCGGGCGGTGGCGCGACGGCGCGGGTGGCGACGGCGACCTTGTCGCGCGGGGCGCATACGATTGCGGTGGTGACGGGGACCGAGC
>LNFE01000048.1 GCA_001464575.1 Acidobacteria bacterium Ga0077553
ACTCCTATCCCGCCCTGCAATGGACCCCGGACGGCCGCGAAGTCCTCGTGCGCGACCGGAATCCCGTCACCTCTGCCCAACGCATCCAGCGCCTCCAACTCGACTCTGGCCAGCGCCTCCCCGTCTTTGAAGTCCCCCCGGGCACCCCCCTATTCGGCTTCGCCCTCTCTCCGGACCGCGCCCAACTCGCCGTCGTCATCCGCTCGGGCGGCCTCAACGTCCTCCACACCCTCCCCCTCGATTCCCAGCTCCGCGCCGCCGGCCAGCCCGTTCCGGTCCTCCCCAGCGAAGCGGCCACCGAGTCCCCCGCCTGGAGTCCCAACGGTGATCTCTACTTTATCCGCTCGAAGCGGGAGCTCTGGAAGCGCGCCGGCTCCGCCCCGCCGTCCCAAGTCCCCGTTGTCGGCGAGTGGCCCGACTACTCGGTCGCCGTCACCCCCTCCGGCGGTCTCATTTGGGGTAATCTCCGCATGGACGCGGCCATTTGGCTCTACGATCTCACCCGCCAGCAGCCCGTCAAGTCCCTCTGCGATTCCACCGCCCTCGACCGCATGCCCCGCATCTCCCCGGATGGCCGTCAGCTGCTCTTCTTGAGTGAACGGGCCGGTCCCCTCAACTTGTGGATCTGTGACATCGCCACCGAAACCCCGCGGCAACTCACTAACCTACCCCGCGGTATCGTCACCTGGGGCCAGTGGTCCCCGGACGGCGAATTCATCGCCTACACCACCGAGGATAAGGCCCATTCCGGGGTCCACATCGTCCGCCGCGACGGTTCCCCGGTCTCGACCCTCGCCTCCGGCGCCGGTGGCCGGCAATATCCAGTCTGGTCGCCGCGCGGCGACCGTCTCTACTATCGCGAAGCTGCCGTCGGCAGCATTGAGGTGCGTTCCGCCCGCCCGGACGGCACGGACGCCCGTGTGGAAGCGGAGCTGCCGCAGCTCACCGCGTTCGCGGTCCGTCCGGATGGCCGCTGGTGGCTGCTTCAGGCGGGCAAGCTGATCCTCGCGGACCATCCGTCCGGTCCGCCGCGGATCCTGGCCACGAACGTTGCTGAACTCACCGGCCTCACCCCGGACGGCAAAGGTATCTACGTTTCGCAGGTCACGAGCGCCGGCGTCACCAGCAACTATACGTTTGCGATGGTTCCCGAGCAGGGTCCTGTGCAGCAGCTAGCCGGCGCCGCTCCCGAAGGGATGGGCTTTACGGTTGGTCCCCCCGGCTTCGCTCTATACACCCGAAACAGTGACGGCAACGGCGACATTTTCCAGGGAGTCCCCTCCGCTGCGCCGCGTCCCTAACCCTCCCCGTATGACCCCCGAAGCTCTCCACCACGCCGCGACAGTCTTTGACTTCCACCAGCTCCGCCACCGGCCCGCCCCGGCCGACGCGATGCTGGTCCTCGGTACCAACGACCTCCGCGTCGCCGAGCACGCCGCTGATCTCTATCACCAGGGTCTCGCCCCTCTTCTGGTCCCCACCGGAGGCATCGCCCATCAAACAGATCTTCTGGCCACCTCCTGGACCCGCCCCGAGGCCGACGTCTTCGCCGAGGTCCTGCTGGCCCGCGGCGTCCCCGCTTCGGCGATCCTCAGTGAGCGCGAAGCCACCAATACGGCCGAAAACCTCCGCTTCTCCCGCCGTCTGCTCGTTGGTCACGACCTCTCCCGCGTTTTGATAGTCACGAAGCCCTTTATGCAGCGCCGGGCGTATGCGACGCACGCGGTCGAGTGGCCGGAGATGCCCGCGACGATGGCGACGTGGCCGGCGACGTTTGCCGCGTACTGCACGGTCCCTGGCCTCGAACCCGAGAAGGTCGCGAACATAATCCTGGGGGATCTCCAGCGTATTTGGGTCTACGGCCGCCGCGGCTGGGCCGCCCCTCAGCGCATCCCGGAAGCGGTCCTCACGGCCTTTCACCGCCTCGTCGAATTAGGCTACGACCGCCACCTTCTCCCCGGCGACCGCAATCCTTGAGTGCGCAAGCGGTAGACTGAGGCGTGGAGGACGCGCAATGCAGATTGCCATCGACATTCCGGATGAGATAGGAGACAGCCTCGCCACGCAGGCTGGCGGTGCCTCTCGTGCGGTATTGGAAGCGGTTGCCGCGGAAGCCTATCGTTCGGGCAAGATCAGCCCCTTGCAGGTGCAGCAGATGCTGGAGTTGAGTTCCCGCTGGGAAACGGAAGCGTTTCTGCGCAAAGTGGAAGCCTTCAACGATTACACGATGGACGATCTCGAAAAGGACATCGCAGCGATACGCGCCGCCACCAGTAGATGACTGCGGTCGTCGATGCCTCGCCCCTGTGCTACTTGATCCTCATCGGCGAGATCGAAATTCTCCCGCAACTCTTCGGTCGAGTCGTTGTCCCGCACACGTCGTCGTCGAATTGAGGCACGAAGACGCGCCGGAGGTGGTTCGATCTTGGGCGGAGTCGCTTCCAGCGTGGGCTTTGGTCCGCGACACTCCGCCGGGTAACCTCGCGGGGATGGAAAAGCTACAGGCTGGTGAGCGCGGTGCCATCCTACTGGCGGAGTCCATGGGCGCCGATCTGGTAATCATCGACGAACGGGCCGCCCGACAAGTTGCCGCAGCACGCGGTCTTCGTGTTTCGGGAGTATTGGGAGTGATCGGGGACGCTGCCACCCAGAGATTACTCGATCTGACGCAAGCCGTTGACCGGCTCCGCCAGACCAACTTTCGCTGTTCACCAGCGTTGTTCAAAGCAATCTTGGAACAGTACGGCCCAAAAGCGTAGGAAAACGAGCAAGGCCGAACAACCGGGGCCCCCGCCCCATCGACCGCCTCATCCATCCCGCGGCGGCGGCCGGAACACCTCTCGTCGATGCCATTCGAGGTACTCCGCCTTCGGCAGGCTGGCCGCCAGACTCGGCCGCCGTAGCGGCCTTCCCATCAGCGACACGAAGTGCTCGTCAAACTTCACTCCGCCGTACACATGCGCCGAGACCAAAATCGTCAATTCATTGCTTAAGCTAATTGCGCCCCGGTCCAAGGCCCGATGATGCAAACTGCAACAGGCCAACCCATTCGCGGCCAGGTCCGGACCCTTCGCCTGGTGCCACATGATGTGTGCCGCATCCAGCCCAAGGTCGGCGCTGCCCAGCCGCACGTCATACCCGCAGAACGCGCAAGCATGGCCGTACGCGCTCAGTACTTCGCCCCGAAAACTTCCCAGTCGGTTCCGCTTAATCGTCGACTCTAAATCCAGCCCGACGGTGGTTAATATTTCTTCGTGCAGGGACGCTGGAAAATGGGCAAGCAGCAGCGTTTGGGCTACCTGCTTCACCAGTAACGGATCCCGGCGCAAGGCCTCGTATACCGGTCCCGTGAATCCGCCTCGAATGCGAAACTTGACCAGCTCGCTCTTCAACGGATCCGCCTGCGGACTCCGCCGCGTCAGCCGGGCGTCTGCCTCGACCTCCCAAATCTGGTCTGTCTGCAACCGCCAGAATGGATACTCCGGATGAACCGACTGTCGTGGCGTCCCAAACTCTTCGAGCAGTTGGCACAGGCCTGGCTCCCAATCCTCATACGCGCATAGACGCTTACCTCCCTGGCTCAAGCGCCCCAGCGCGAGGAGGATCAACAGAGGTTTGTGGGGTGCCCGCTCATGACCCCGGCGCCAAACGCGCAGGTTGGCCACCCGCTGCAGAACCTCCCCCGCCTCAGCAACCTCCATCACGAGAACGACACCTTCCAGGTCTCCGTCCGCAGCTTGGTGTTCAATTCCAGCGGCGGCGCCAGTTCGAAAATGCGCGGATGCCGCGAAAATTCATGGACTCGGTACAACCGCCAATCCGCCGGGCGTTCTTTCGCAAGCTCCCCTTCGTTCCGCGAGAGATAGAACGGAGTCCGCGCCGAACCATTGGTTGTTTTCACTTCGATCAACCGTTCCCTGCCCACGGCGTCAAAGGAGCGAACGTCATAGCCCGCTCCGTCACCCTCTTCCACCGCCACCCAACGAACTTCCCGGGCCAGATCGCTCCGGTCCAGCGCCAGCAGTCGCTCGCGCTCGAACTCCACCACCAACTCCTCCCCGGCCCTCCCCAGCGCTCGGTTCCGAAAGTCCCGCTGCACCGGATCGAACTGCCGAACCAACCGGCGGAGTCCCTCCGGCGTCTTGTCTTCGCCCGTCCGTAGTTCGGGCGGGCCAACCCAGGTTACTGCCCCCCGGCTTGCCGGCACGAACTCCATCAATGCAGCAGACCGCGACAGATACCGGTCGATCGCTCCGAAGATGGCGTTCTGGTAGTTCCGCTTCGGAATGTAGCCGGCGATCCAGGGCATACCCAACTCATCGAGCACGGCCGAAATATTCTGATGTTTGAACTCTACGGAGCGATGGGTGCGCCCAATCTTTTCCATGAGGGCCTTGCTATGCGCAACCTTTCGGTACGCTTGTCCGCTTAGCTCCGCCTGCAACATCGCGAAGTAGTCGGCCACGATCGCATCCAGCTCATCGTCCTGCCAAATCTTCCCAATTTTGGATTCGTCAGCCAAGCCCCACCTAGAGATTCGGATACGAAAAGAGTAACAAAATCGGATGCTCCGCCATCCAAGCGACCGGTTTCATTGCGGTACCGTGGCGATACGGTCGCTATGCCATCGAGGCCTGAGCCGGCATACCTATGGAAGCCCCCCTCACCCCGGCCGATACCCTAATGATGCCTGCCTCGATCCTAACGGATGCGGCGACGACGCTTGGCGTGGTGCACCAGACTCTCTCGCGTCATCAATGGCCACATTGAAATCTTGCCGGACATGGCCATCCGCCTCGAGCAGGCAGGTTGGTGCAGTGCCGACCACGGGCTGCGTCTTCAGACCCCCTACTGCCTGGCCCGGGTCAGGCGGCAGGAAGCTCAGATCGTCGTGAAACAGTTTTAGGTCCGTCTGTCATCCGCGCGACGTTCCCTCTCACTGAGGATCGGCCCCAGCTCGAGAGCTGCTAGCCCGATGTCCTGAAGTCGCGCGTGACCAAATTTCCGATCTTCGACCGCTATGAAAGTCCTCGTTGCAGAGGGTGTGTGTACGAATGCCGGACACCTCACCAAGCGATATCGTTAACTCGCTCGCGCCGCTTAGCTTCTTCATCCGTACCGGACTGCCCTCCCTCAAAACCTTTTCTGACCTAATTGCGTCATATCGCACACACAATTGCGACGATCATGTAAGATATGACTCAGTATGCCGCGCAGTACCCCTTCCCTCCTTCCCCGGCTGGCTCGTCTGCTCTCCGGCCTCGGCGACAACATCCGCAAAGCCCGTCTGCGGCGCGGGCAATCCTTGGAGACCATCGCCGAACGGGCGGCCATCACCCGCAAAACCCTGTACCGCGTCGAACGCGGCGACCCGGCCGTTGCCCTTGGCATCTACGCACGCGTCCTCCAGGCACTTCGCCTCGAGAACGATATCGCGATGGTCGCTGCCGATGACGTCCTAGGACGTAAGCTGCAGGACCTGAATCTGGAACCCAAATCCCGGGCGCCCAGACGCCAGAAATCGGCTACGGGCAAAGCAGCACCGCTAGAACTGGACCACCTCGCTGAACCCGGCAAGCCGCAATGACCCGTCCCCCGGACACCGTCGCTGTCTTCGCCGACCTCCACCACCTACCGGAACCGCGTCGAATGGGGTTGCTCCGGCGGCAGTCCGGCCGAGGGGGCGAGGTGTTTTCCTTCGAGTACGACAACGATTGGCTGAAGACGGCGGATGCCTTCAGCTTCGATCCTGACTTGGCGCTGGTTCAGGGCCCCCAGTACCCGGCCGCGAATCGCGCCAACTTCGGCATTTTCCTCGATTCCGCGCCAGATCGTTGGGGCCGCGTGCTCATGCAACGGCGCGAGAATCTTCGAGCCAGGCACCTCGGACGTCCGGCTCGATCCCTTTCCGATTGGGACTTTCTCTTGGGAGTTCACGACGAGACCAGGCTTGGCGCACTTCGCTTCCGCGATGCACTCACAGGAGTCTGGCTGGATACCGCGAATGCGTTGGCTGCGCCGCCCATCACGTCATTGCGTGAGCTGCAGGCAGCAAGCTTGCGTTTTGAGCAGAGTGACGAGGCGCACGATGACCACGATCAAGCGATGTGGCTCGCGCAGCTCTTTGCGCCGGGATCTTCCTTGGGTGGCGCGCGGCCAAAGGCCTCCGTTCGCGACGAACAAGGCGAGTTGTGCATCGCAAAGTTTCCCAGCAAACAGGACCGCCGCGACGTGGGCGCTTGGGAACTCGTGGCTCATCGGTTGGCGGAAAAAAGTGGCATTCGTGTCCCGCACGGACGCGGCATCCGCGTTCCGGACAGTGCCTACACAACCTTCGTCGCCAAACGATTCGACCGCAACGCCAGCGGCCGACGTCTCGCCTTCGTCTCCGCGATGACCCTCACCCAAAGGACCGACGGCGAACCGGGCGCGAGCTATCTCGAACTCGTTGACCTGCTCCAATCTCAAGGGGCCCATGCTCAGGAGGATTGTCGCGAACTCTTCCGCCGCGTCGTCTTCAGCATCTTGATTCACAACACGGACGACCACCTGCGGAATCATGGCTTCCTTCTCACCTCTGCGGGGATCACCCTGTCGCCCGCCTTCGACATCAATCCTGCCATCGACCGCGACGAACTCACTCTCGCCATCAACGAAGTCGAGGCCGCCTGCGATGTGACGATCGCCTTGGAGGCCCACGCCGCCTACGGGGTAACCGCCACCGAAGCCAAGAAGATTCTCTTGCAAACCCGCGCAGCGGTCGCCTCGTGGCGCTCCGAAGCCATGCTCTTGCGGATCCCAAGAAGCGAGCAAGAGCTAATGGCCAAAGCGTTCGAGCCGACGGACACTCCATAAAACCACCGTCCACTATCACCGCGGGATGGCGCCAATCCCGCCCCCGGCCGATAAACTCCTTCCCGTGGCCAGAAAAAGACGGTGAAACTGGCACTTCGTAACACCCCGTCAAATATCCGATGCGTTGGGAACGAAAGGTGGCGAAGACGAAGACCGTTGAAATCACCGGTCCCGATGTAGAGGCGTTGACCCTGCAGCGGATGCAGGTCGGAGCCTGTAATGCCCTCATCCTAAGATCGAGATCGAGCCATCGAGCGTTGTTTCTCTGATGGTCAGGGATCTGGCTCTTTGATGGGTTGGACGAGAATATGAAAGCCGGGACACGCCCCCACTGACTAGGGAATGTGGAAAGAGAAGGAGGCTCACGAATCGCGGTCGCACCAGTGCGAGGCCTCTCCGCTGCACTGCCCCAAAAGGGGATAACCCGCGCACTGCCACCCGTCGTACGATACGCCAAAGGCGAACTTGGAAGAAAGGTCTGAACCGGCTGCGGCAGGCCGGGCCAGCGAGGCCGCCCCGCCGCCAAGCCCATTTTCCGGCCCCTGCAAAATCGCGTTCACACGCCGTCGAGAAAAGCTTCTCCTTTGTTTGCAACA
Source organism: Acidobacteria bacterium Ga0077553 (assembly GCA_001464575.1). GTDB lineage: Bacteria > Acidobacteriota > Terriglobia > Bryobacterales > Bryobacteraceae. The sequence continues at coordinate 7,452 of LNFE01000048.1, forward strand.
ACGCCATTCGCAAAATGACCCAAAACGCTTGACACCACCCGTACAGTGAAATCAGAAAAGCCCACCGCGCCCCAACCGGCTCAGTGGGCTTTCGCATTTCTACCCAAGGAGACTCGCCATGAACAACCCGAACCACTACACCGACACCCTCACCCCGGAAGAAAGCCTCAGCATGATGATGGCTCACGCCGACAAGCGCATCGCCCAAATCCAGGCTCAAGAGGCCGCCGCCCGCCAACGCGCCATCAACCGCGAAAACGCCCGGAAATCCACCGGCCCCCGCACCGAGTCCGGCAAGGCCACTTCCAGTCAGAACCGGCTCACCCACGGCCTCTGCTCCAGTCGGCTCCTCGTCTTCGGCGAAACCCAGGCCGAGTTCGACGCCCTGCAGGCTGAAGTCCGCGAAACGTTCGCCCCCCGCACCGCCGAAGAGACGCTCCTCACCCAACAGCTCGCCGAAGCCCTCTGGCGCTTCAATCGCGCCCGGCGCGTCGAGACCAAAACCTTCGACTTCATGATCGAACTCACCGACAAAGTCGTCAGCGAAGACGGCACCGTTGAAACCGAGCAGACCACGGAAGCGCAGCTCGGCGCCTGCTTCATCGACGCCGTGAACCACCGGTCGTTTGCCACCCTACAGCGGTACGTGACCGCCGCCGAACGCTCCTACCGCCAGGCGCTTAAGGCCGTCCACGATGCCGTCAAGCGCCGCCAACCCCAACCGCAATCCCAGCCCCAGCCGGAACCCGTAGCCGCCGCTGAACCCGTCGTCGAAAAACCGAAAGCCGCCGCGGCTGGCCGCTCCCTCCTTCCGGAGATTGGCTTCGAACCGCAATTCGCCCCGAACCTTCCGGAAACGGCCCCCGCCTATACCGACCGCTGCTGACGTGGCTTCGAATCGTAGAACCCCGCCGCCTCCGAACCGCAGTTTGCTCTTTGACAACCAGCCCACACGACCCGGTTCGCCCGAAGTGTGCTCTCAAGCCAGAACTCCCCGCCGCGTGTGGCTTCGAACCGCAAAACCCCAGCCTCGGCGAAGCGCTCGGGACGATTAAACGTCCAGACCAGAGGACCACTTTGGCCCTACCCGATCGCGCCCCGCCAACCGGCTTCGAATCGCAATCCGCCTAGCAAATATGCACAGCGACTGGCTCGCCGCCATAAACAACCGGTTCCGCCGCGCCCCCCCAAAACACACATTCGCGCAACTCTCCGGCAGCTTAATCAACCCAATCCGCTCCCCCTCCGGCGTCACCACCTGCACCCCCGGCCGCGCCCCGCCCCAAATGTTTCCATCCACATCACACCGAATCCCGTCCGCCGCCGACGGCGTCTTCGTCACCGGGTTGTCCAACACCGTCAACCGCTTCCCCGCCGTCAACCCCGTCCCGTTTACCGTCCACACCTTCAGGTCGCGCCCGCCCGCCCCCGTATCCGCCACATACAACTTCTTGTAGTCCGGCGAGAAGCAGATCCCGTTCGGCCCGCTCACCTCGTCCGTCACCTTGCTGATCTGGCCCGTCTTCCCGTCCACCCGGTACACCGCCTCCTTCAACTCCTTCGGTGCCTTAAACCCCTCGTAGTCCCCGTTGATCCCATACGGCGGATCCGTAAACCAGATGCTCCCGTCCGGATGCACCACCAGGTCATTGGGCGAGTTCAGCCGCTTGCCCTCAAACCGCTCCGCAATCACGGTCACCGCTCCGTTGTACTCATACCGCACCACCCGCCGGCCCCCATGCTCGGCCGACAACTGCCGCCCCTCATAGTCAAACGTGTTCCCGTTGCTGAACCCCGCCGGATTCCGGAACACCGTCACCCGCCGGTCGTCCTCAATCCAGCGCAGTTGCACATTCGCCGGGATGTCGCTCCACACCAAATACTTGCCCACCCCGTTCCACGCCGGCCCCTCGGCCCACGACGTCCCAATGTGCAGCCGCCGGATGCTCGTGTTCCCAATCATGTACTTCCGAAAGCGCGGGTCCAGCGCCTCAATGTCCGGGTCCGGATACTGAATGGGCTGCTGACCTGTCCAGTCCCGCGGCGTCTGCGCGGCTAAACCGGCAGCCCCCAACATTCCCATTACCCCTCTTCGCGTATACTCTCGGTTCATAAGACCTTATCTATATCGCATATGCCCCTCCTCGCTCTAGCCCTCCAAATCCTCACCCTCTCCGCCGCACCGGACCGCGTCACCGGCGGCGACGTCCTCGTCCGCATCGAACTCACCGATTCCCAGCCCCTCACCGTCCAGCTCAACGGCCGCGACATCACCAGCTCCTTCCGCCCCGCCGGCCGCACCTTGGTCGGCCTCGTCACTGGTCTCCGCCTCGGCGCCAACACCCTCACGGCCGGCCGTCAGCAACTCGCCCTCACCAACTTTCCCGCCGCCGGCCCCGTCTTCTCCGGCCCCCACGAGCAGCCTTTTGTCTGTGAGTCCGCCAGCTTCCCCCTCCCCGACGGCGGCCTGCTCGGCCCGCCCCTCGATGACGATTGCACCGCTCGCACCGAAGTGACGTATATGTACCGGCCCAACCCCTACGGCCCCCTCAAGCCCCTCCCCTCGCTCACCGCGCTGCCCGTCGATGTCGCCCGCACCACCACCACCCTCGGCCGCACCGTCCCCTACATCGTCCGCATCGAAACCGGCACCCGCAACCGCGCCATCTACCAAACCGCCATCCTCCACGACCCCACCAGCGAGCCCCCGCCTTCACCCTTCGCCCCGCCCGCCGCCTGGAACCAGCGCCTCCTCTACTCCTTCGGCGGCGGCTGCACAGGTGGTTGGTATCGCCAGGGCGGCTCGCTCAACCTCCCCGTCAGCGACGAGATCGTCGGCCGCGGCTACGCCGAAGCCGCCGCCACCCTCAACGTCTTCGGCACAAACTGCCAGGACGTCACCGCCGCCGAAACCATGATGATGGTCAAGGAACGCTTCATCGAGTCCTACGGCCCGCCCCGCTTCACCTTCGGCCGCGGCGGCTCCGGCGGCGCCTACCAGCAGATCCAGATCGCCGACAACTACCCCGGCCTCCTCGACGGCATCATCCCCAGCGCCACTTTCCCCGAAGTCCTCGAAACCACCCAGTTCCTCACCGACGCCCAACTCCTCGACGCCTACTTCTCCCGCGCCTCGCTCACCGACGCCCAGAAACGCTCGATCAACGGCCACGCCAACCTGAAGAACATCTCCGGCCCCGCTGGTGGCGCCGGCCGCATCAACCCTGAAAAGTTCTGCCCGCCCCAGCTGCCCCCCGAACTCCGCTACCATCCGGTCTTCCATCGCGCCGGTGCCCGCTGCGACATCTTTGATCACAACGTCAACGTCTACGGGCGCGACCCCCGCACCGGTTTCGCCCGCCGCGCCATCGATAACACCGGCGTCCAGTACGGCCTCGCCGCGCTGAACTCCGGTGTCCTCTCCCCCGCCGAGTTCCTCGATCTCAATGAGCGCATCGGCGGCTACGACAACGACGGCAACCTCGTCTCCACCCGCGCCGTCGCGGACCTCGCTGCGGTCCAGGCCGCTTATCAAACCGGCCGCATCACCCACGGCGGCCTCGGCCTCGCCAAGGTCCCCATCATCGACGTCCGCGTCTATCAGGACGGCAGCCCCAGCGGCGACGTCCACCTGAAGTACCACTCCTACGCCTTCCGCGAGCGTCTCCGCCGCGCGAACGGCACCCTGGCCAACTACGTTATGCTCCTCAGCGACGACAAGCATAGCCAGGGTGGACACGCCATCACCAAGATGGACGAATGGCTCACCTCCGGCGTCAAACCCGCCGACCTCGTCGACGCCTGCCATTCGCCCGCCGGCGAGCGCATCGTCGAAACCCAAACCTTCACCGGCGGCCGCTGCAATGAGTTCTACCCCACCTATCCCTCCCCCCGCATGGTCGCTGGCGGACCCGTCACCAACGACATTCTCAAATGTCAGCTAAAGCCCGTCGACCCCGCCGACTACAAAGTCCCCTTCTCCCCCGCCGACCGCGAACGTCTCGCCCGCATCTTCCCCTCCGGTGTCTGCGACTGGTCCAAGCCCGGAGTCGAACAGCAAAAGCCCCTCGGCACCTGGCTGCGCTACTAGTCGCGGCCTTGAAAGCGGATAATCTGCCGCCGGTCCTTCTTCGACGGCTTGCCTTCGGGGTAGAACGGCATCGCCTTCTTCACCTCGATCGCCAGTTTCCGGCGTTCCTTGCTCTCCGGCGGTTCGTTGTAAAGGGTCTGCGCCACCGTGGCCGGCCCCCGCATCTCGCTCAGGCCCAGTACCTCGATATCGTACTCGCCGGCCTCGCTCTTGATGTGAAGCTTGTCGCCCACGCGCACCTCGCGCGCCGGCTTCGCCGTCTGGCCGTTCCACTGAATCCGGCCCAAATCACACGCCTTAATGGCAAGGGCCCGGGTCTTAAAGAACCGGGCCGCCCATAACCATTTATCGATTCGCATTACCGGGGAAACTGCGACGCGTCAATCCCGGGGATGATCCGCAACGCGTTCTTGTAGTACAGCTTCTTCAGCACGTCGTCCGGCAGGTCCATGCCGTACATCTTCCAGAACGCATGGCGTTTCCGGTAGTAGTCGAAGTACTCGTCGGAGGTCTCAAACACCCGGAAGTAGGTGAAGTACTCGCTCGTCTCCCAGATGTCCTTGCCGAACAGCACCCGGTCCTGATACTTGATGAACCAGGCCCGCGCCGTCCGCGGCTGCCGGCCAAGTTCCGCCAGCACCGCGCCCACCTCGGTCAACATATTCGGGTACTTGTCCATCAGCTTGCCCAGTTCGCCCAGGTCGCCGCCGAGCCAGCCCAAATGGGCGTTGATAAAGGTCGTCTTCGGGTGGCGGCCGATGCGCGTATACAGCTCGCCCATCAGCGTCTCCCAGGTCGGGTACTTGTCTGGTGGACGGTAGCGGCTCGGGAACTGCTTCAGTTCAAGCCACCGCTCGTTCTCCGCGTTCCAAGGCTGGAAAAACTGCCTCGGCTCCGCGGTATGGATCAATACCGGAACCTTGTATTTCGCGCAGATCTCGAAGGCTTTATCGAAGCGCGGATCGTCGATCTTGATCCGCTCGCCGCTCTTGATCCGCAGGTCCATGCCGAAGTTCTTGAAGAACTTCAGGCCCTGGGCGCCGTTCTTGATGTCCTGCTCCAACTGCTTGGCGACCACGTCCGGATAGTCCGGCGCTTCCATGTCCTCGAAGTTCAGGTTCGCGAAGATCACGAACCGCTTCGGGTAGTTCCCCTTCATGTTGTCGACGGTCTTCTTGAGACGGTCGCCGTAGCTGCCGGACAGGTTCACCATCACCTGTAGATTCAGGCCGTCCATGTCTTTCACCAGCTTGTCGAGGGCGGCTTTGTTCATCTCGCCGCGCTGATGGTTATGGACATCGATGAATGGGTATTTGGCCCGTTTCACGATATGCTCTTCGACTTTCAACCCGGATTTTGGGTTGTAATCCTCGAAGGGAATCACCGCATTTTTATCTGGACGCGGGAACTCCGGCTGCGCCAGCAGCGCAACCGGCATCACCAGGAGCAGAGCCTTTTTCATTCCTTGCAGTATAGGCCTACGGCGCGACGCCGAGCAATGCCGCCACTTCATTCCGGAGCTGTTCGGTCAGCGGACCCTTGTCGCGATTCCCTAACCCCTCGGTGGGCATCGGCTTACCGATGCGAACAACCACCGTACCGCCGCGGATGGCGACTCCGTGCATCGGCAGCACTTCGCGGGTGCCGATTAACCCAAACGGCACAATCGGCGCGCCGCTCTTAATGCCCAAGATCGCGGCGCCTTCTTTGAACGGTTCGAGTTCGCCCTCCGTGCGGCCGCCCTCCGGGAAGATCAGAATCGACAGGCGCTGCTCGCGGATCTTCTGCCCCGCCAGCGTCAGGCTCTTCACGGCTTCGCGGGGGTTATCGAGCGAAACGGAGATGTGTCCCGCCGTCCGGAGATGCGTGCCCATGAACGGGATGGAGAAGAGCTCGCTCTTGGCCATAAACCGGAAGTTGTAGGGCAGCGCGTGCAGCAGCGCCGGGGTATCCGAGTAGCTGCGATGGTTGCCGGCGAAGATGTAGTGCGCTTTGGGATCGAGGTTCTCGAGACCCTCAACCACCATATGCATGCCCATGATCTTCGTAAGCATCCGGCCCCAAAACTTGGCGCAGGCGATTTGCTTGGTCCCATCCTTATCGAACGGAATCAGGCAATAGCTGATGATCCCCATCACTACCGTCGAGACGACGATCATCGGGTCTGTAAACAAGAGAGTGCGGAGCAGGGCAAAGGACATGTTATTCGACAAGGAGAGCGCGGGCCTCTCCTACTAAGTAGAGCGAGCCAGTGATAAAGAGCACGTCACAGTTCCGCGGCAGCGCCAGCGCCTCGGCCAGGTTCGCGGCCGCGCGGGCGTTCGGATGGGGCGCGAGTTCCAGCATCGCCTCGGGCCGCAGAGCGCGCGCCTGCGCCGGAGCGGTGCAGATGAGTTCCTGCACCAGCGGGAACAGAATCGACGAAATCTCTTCAAACGCCTTATCCCGCATCGCCCCAAAAATCATCCCCACTCGCTGACCAGCGAAGTGCTGCTCCATGTATCGCGCCAGAGCTTTTGCTCCCGCGGGGTTGTGCGCGCCGTCTAGGATGATGAGCGGGTCCCGGCTGACCGTTTCGAGACGGCCGGGCCAGGCTGCCTTCGCCATGCCGTCGAGCGGAACACCCAAAAGCTTCACCCGCCAGCGGGCATGGCACCGCGGTCGTAATTTCGGAGGAGAAATAGAGCGGCGCGTTCACCTCGCGCGCCCGCGCCTCAATCACCGCGAGCGCCGCCGGGCGTTGCGCGGCGATCACCGCCGGAACGCCCGGCTTCAGAATTCCGGCCTTCTCAAAAGCAATTGACTCAATGCTCTTTCCCAGCCAGTCTTCGTGGTCGAAATCGACCGGGGTGATGACGCAGAGTTCGGGCTTCACGACGTTGGTCGCATCGAGGCGGCCGCCGAGCCCCACTTCGATCACCGCGCGGTCTACGTTTTGATCGACGAAGGCCTCAAAGGCCATCAGCGTCACCGTCTCGAAGTAGGAAGGATGATGCGCGATGCTGCCATCGGCGATCAGACGAAGGGCTGTCCGATGGACGATGTCAAAGGTGTGGGCAAACTGCTCCGGCGTGATGGGCCGCCCATTGATCTGAATCCGTTCCGTGGGGCTGATGAGATGCGGCGAAGTGTAGAGCCCGGTGCGAATGCCCGCGGCGCGGAGCGCGGCCTCAATCATGGCGCACGTGGACCCTTTGCCGTTCGTCCCGGCCACGTGGACGACGGGCGGCTGGGTGCCATGAAAACCCATGGCTTGCCAGAGCAGGCCCACGAGGTCGAGGCCCAACTTGGCAGACTTCAGTTCATTGCCGAGCGTGTACAGGTACTCGACGCTTTCCGGGTAGTTCCGCACGAGGGGTTAAGCGTGGCTGGTGTGCTTGCAGCCCATGTTCTGCGGTGAGGGCACACGGCCGCCCTTGTTCAGTTCGCTCATCCCGATGTTCGTCTGGTAATAGATGCGCGAGGTCCAGCCTTTGGCCAGCCGGAAAAACCGCTGCCCTGGTCCGTCGCCGGCCACGTCGAGCGTCTTGAGCAAGGCGATCTGTTGCGGTTCGGTCAGCTTCACGAACGGAGCGGCGTGGGTTTTGATGGAGTGGCCGTCGAGCCAGTGGAGGCCGTCGAGAAACGCGTCCCGCTGCGCAGCGGGGCCGGCGGCGAGCAAACGGTCGAGCCACCGGTTCACTAGGGCCGCTTTTGCTCCAGGGGTGTCCGTCGCGGGGATAATCAGCTCCGTGAGCGCAACGACGGTGGCATTGGTGTGGGCGTCAAAAAGCTCCGGCTTCCATTCCGGCGCGGTGGAGATCTGCGCCAACGCTCCGGCGCCGGCCAAAGGCACGGCGCTGCCTACCTGCAACAACTCGCGGCGATTCATGACCCCAGTATATATGGTGAAACGCTCGTTATTGAACCAGGGTCGGGGTGTACGTCCACGACCAGCCATTGCTGCCTACCATCGTGAAGGACGCGCGATCCGGAGCGATGATGATGCTCTTGCTGGCGGTCCGGATCGGCATGCCCAGCATGCGGGCGTCCGTCACCGTGATCATCACGTTACTCTGGACGGTCTCGCCGGGGATCGATTTCATCGAGCAGCTCGCCGGGTACTGAGAAACCGAGGCGGCGGGAAAGGTGCGGGTTCCAGTGATCATGAGGGTGTTTCCCGACATCACGTGCTTGGCGGATTGGAAGTGTTCATAAGGGCCCTTGAGCTGGGGCGGGGGGCAGTTGGTGCCGTCGGACTTGAGGTTTGCCACTGTTGAGGGCGAGTCAGTGATTTTGGGCTCGCCGATCATCTTGGAGGTCTTGTTGTCGAACGTGTACTCGATAGTGATCTTGTCGGAAACGTCCCCCTTACCTTCGTGATCGCCGGAGACGACCAGGGTGCGGGCGTTGTGCGTTCCGACCACCGAGAAGCGGATAACTTTGGCGTTGCTCCACTTCTGCATGACGCCCATGTCCATGCCGGGAATCTGGGCCGAGAGGGTGAAAGGGATGAGGAGAAGCAGCGGGCGCAGAGTCATGTTTGCCAGTTTAAAAGATCTCCTGACAGGATGGTGTCAGGAGGAGGCGGACATACTGATGCCATGAAACTCAAACACCGCGACTTCGGAATCATCACGAGCGAGCTAGCCGCCTCCCGGGACTTTTATGTGACGCACTTCGGCTTCACGGCCGTCTACGAAGCGGAGTGGTACATCCACTTGAAGAACGGCGAGATCGAACTCGGGCTGATGGCCCCCGGTCTGGAGAAGCAGCCCGCTTGCTATCAGAAGGCATACAACGGAGAAGGAATCTGGCTCAGCTGGGAAGTCGATGATGTCGACGCCGAATATGAACGGCTCCAGGCCGCGGGAGTCGCCGCGCTAGAGCCGCCCCAAGACCGGCCCTGGGGAGAACGGCAGTTCGTCGTTCGAGATCCGAATGGGTTTGCCTTGAATATCGCAAAGTCGATTCCCGTTGATCCTTCGTTCTACGCTTGATCCATGCGCCGCGCCGACCGCTTGTTCCAGATCATCCTCTGTCTCCGCCGCCGGCGCGCCGTTACCGCCGAACAGATGGCGGAAGAGTTGGAGGTCTCGGCGCGGACCATCTACCGGGACATCCGCGACCTGATGGGCTCTGGCGTTCCCATCGACGGTGAAGCAGGGGTCGGGTACCGCTTGCGCCCCGGCTTCGACCTGCCCCCTCTCATGTTCAGCGCCGATGAGTTGCAAGCTCTGCGCCTGGGAGCGGAAATTGTTCAGGGTTGGGCGGACGCCGATTTGGCGCGGGCCGCGCGGACCGCGCTTGAACGAATTGAGGCAGTCCTGCCCGAGAAGCTGCGGCGAACCGGGCCGGAGCCCTTCTATGTCCCGGACTTCTTCATCCCCGCCGGGACCAAGAACTATCTGACCGAATTGAGGCTGGCGATCCAAGCGAAACATCAGGTACGCATCCGGTACGTGCGGGCTGACGGGACGGCCTCGGAGCGGCAGGTGGAGCCGGTGGGGCTGTTCTTCTGGGGGAACCGGTGGACGCTGGGTGCCTGGTGTGGGCTGCGCGGCGCCTTCCGCACGTTTCGCTTGGACCGGATCTCCGCGGTGGAGCCTCTGCCGGCGATGCCGGTTACTCGCGACGCCGACCAATACATCGAGGCGGCGAATCAGGAAGAATAGTCGGCATGGATCGTCGACTGTTTCTTGCTTTGCCGGGCGTGGCCTTCGCCCAGCGCCGGACCGTTTTCATCCCGAGCCCGGGCAAAGGGACGGCCATCATGGCCTTCGCGTTCTACACGGAAAAGACGGGCGGCCGGATGGACTCGATCGAGCAGCGGTGGAGCCGGTCTGACACGATCGATGTTGCCTACCGGCGGCATTCAGCGGACTATGGCGTAACCTGGTCGAAGCCGGTGCCGATCGTAACGGGAGAGAAGCGGCCGGAAGGGATGTACCGGAAGCACCTGCGCTGCGGCTACGTCGACCCGGTTTCGGGGCGGTACCTCGAGTTCTTTCTCCAAGGGGTGTTGCCCACTGACGATCCGCTCGAAGGCATGCGGCGCTGGGAGCTCTATTACATCTTTGCCGGGAAGAGCCACAAGATCGATCTGCCGGGATTGGTGAAGCCGGGCAAGAACTCCGTGATGCTGGGTGATAACTCCTGCACCCCGTTAACGCTGCCGGACGGAACCATCTGTCTGCCCGTACAGATCGCACCATTGGGGCCGAACGGCGAGTATCACAACCCTGGAAAGGGCTATACGTGGCATGAGACGGTGGTTCTGCGGGGGCGATGGGCGGGCGACCGGCTGCAGTGGGAGACTTCGAACATTCTTCGCTTGCAGCCGGAACAGTCGACGCGTGGCGCCCTCGAGGCGACGATCGCGCGGCTGGCCGAGGGGCGGTTAATGCTGGTCTGCCGGGCGTCGAACGACCGGACACCAGAGGCGCCAAGCTACCGGTGGATCAGCTATTCCCATGACGACGGCCGGACATGGTCGGAACTCGTGCCGTGGACCTACGAAGGCGGCAAGCGATTCTTCTCGCCGAGTTCGTGCTCGCAGTTGCTGACGCATTCGAACGGGAAGGTGTATTGGCTGGGAAACGTTACGCCGGAAAATCCAAAGGGCAACCGGCCGCGGTATCCGTTCGTCATCGGCGAAGTCGACCGGCACAGCGGCTTGCTGCGAGAGGCCACGGTGCGGGTGGTGGACACGCGGCAACCGGGGGAGAATGAGATCTTGACGCTGTCGAACTTCTACGCCTACGAACACCGGCAGACGCACGAGATCATCATTCACATGACCCGGCTGTTTGCCCTGCCCGATGGATGGGAAGGAGACGCGATGCGGTACGCCATCCCGGCATGAGGCTGCGTGGGCCGGTTCTTGTTTTTTTGGCGGATGCGCTGATCTTGCCCGTCGGCTTGTTGACCGTCGTGTTGCTGGGCCGGCTGTGGGGACCGGCCGACTACGGTCTGTACGGACTGGCGCTGTCCATCACACTCTGGCTCGAGTGGCTGGTGGTCGCGCTATTCGGCGGAGTGGGCCTGCAGATGATGGCGCGGGATCCGAAGTCGGAGGAGGTGCCGAATTTCCTGCTGCAGGCGAACATGGCGGTGGGAGCCGCGGCTGCCCTGCTGCTTGCCGTGGCAGCGCCGCTGCTGGCCGTCGAGCCGCTGCGCTCGCTGCTCTGGCTGGGGGCCCTGATGTTGCCGCTGGCCGGAGTGGGGCAAGCGCATCGGGCCCGATTGATTGTATTGGAGCGATTTTCCGTGCGCGCGGCCGGCGTGGCCTTGAAGATGTTAGTGCGTGCCCTGGGTACGGTAGGGGTCGTGTCCTGGGGAGGCGGCGTGTTTGCGGGAGTCGCGATCTTGTTGCTGGCGGGGCTGGTGGAAGTGATCTTCTACCGCTTCTGGCTCCAAACCAAATGGTGGGGTGGCCGGGGCAACGTCCGATTGCCGTTGCGATCGGCGGGGGCGTTTCTGGTGTTTACGGGTTCTCAACGGCTGGTCGAGCGGCTCGACCTGTTACTGCTGCGGGCGTTGGGACTTCCGCTGGTGGAGGTTGGGATGTACGCGGCCGCGCAGAGCGTGGCGATGCCACCAGCGCTGCTGGGGAATTCCTATGCATCGACGGTCCAAACGCGCGTGCATTTGGCAGAGAGCCGGACCGTGGGGCGGCGGGCGGGGTGGCGCGCGATGGCGATCGGACTGGGCACCTTGCCAGCGGCGCTGGTGGCCGTCTTCCTGGCGGAACCGCTGGTCGCCTTGGCGTATGGGCCAAAGTTCAGCGGTACCGCCGCACTGGTGGCTCCGCTGTTGTTGGCGGGGTCGCTGCATGCGACGAGTACACTGGCCAGCGCCGTCTTGCAGGGGTTGGGGCATGTGCGGTGGACGAGCGTGCTGGGAGTGACGCAGGTGGCGGTTACGGCGGTGGCGCTTTTGGTGGTGGTGCCGCGGTACGGAGCGGCGGGCGCGGCCTGGACCTGGTGCGCGTCGGCGGGGCTGGCGGCGGGAGCCGGAGCGCTCTTGCTGCGACGGTCCAAGTACACTGAGGGGGTATGACCCGTCGAAATGTCCTTGCCGCCAGCCTGCAGGCACCTTTAGCCGCGCCGCCGAAGAAGGCCAAAATCACCAGTTCCGTGATGCTTTGGTGTTTGAAGGGGACGCCGGAGGAGAGGCTGGAGATCGCCGCGCGGGCGGGGATCCAGAGCGTTGAATTGGTGGGTGAGCATTTGACGATGGACGTCGAAGCGTTTCAGAAGCGGGCCCGGAGCCTGCGACTGGGAATCGACACCATCTCCTCGACGCCGAACTGGGGCAAGCAAAAGCTGAACATGGTGGACCCCGCGCTTCGTCCGGCGTTGCTGCAGGAGGTGGAGTCGAATCTCAAGATCGCGCAGAGGATGGAGGTGCCCCTGGCGCTGTTGATGTCCGGGAACGCGATTCCGGGGAAGAGTTTTGAAGAGCAGTTCACCTCGCTGGTGGAGGGGGCGAAACGCTGCGGCGATCTGGCGGCCAAGTACGGGGTGACTTTGATCGTCGAGCCGCTAAACACCAAGGTCAACCACGCCGGGTATTTTCTATCGAACTGCGTGGACGGGTTGCGGCTGATGAAAGCGGTGGACCATGACCATGTGCGGCTGCTGTTTGACCTGTATCACGAGCAAGTGGAGCGGGGAGACGTCATCCGGACGGCGCTGGCGGCGATGCCCTATGTGAAGGTGTTTCATGTGGCGGACAACCCGGGGCGGAATGAGCCGGGCACGGGCGAGATGGCCTACGCGAACATCTACAAGGCCATCAGCAAGGCCGGCTACGAGGGGTACATGACGATGGAGTACCTGCCGACGAAGGAGCCGGTGGCAAGTTTGCAGCAGGCGGTGACGGAGATGCGGGCAGCGTTGTAAACGGCATGTCCCTTCGCACGAGGGCACTTCGCTGTAGGGACTGAGGTGACCTTATGCAATTCATCGTGACAGCCCTGACTGCCAATCTTTGTGAGGCGGTGCAGATTCGGCCAGCGACCAGTTTCTATCCAGCGATTTACTCCCAAATTTTCGGTCCGGCGACGCGCCAGGAATGTGTCGACTTCGTGGCGGAACACGAAGCCCTATGTTCCAAGGGCGTGGCCCCCATCGCCTCGTTGAGCGCCGAAGACGCAGGGCGGCCTTTTCCGTGGTCGGTGCCGTGGGACAGTCCGGCAGTCGCGGGGATGGCGACTGCGGCGGCCGCCGGACTCCTGTCAGCCGACGGGAGCATCGACGGCAAGGTGCTTGTGTCGCGAGTGGAGGCGGCGGAGTTCGCCATGCAGTTGAGCTTTCCCCCGACGGTAGTTGTTCAGGCGTGGGGGCAGGTGCCAACCCTGGGCTACTCGGACGGCGAAGTCCAAGCTTTCAGCGTCGGCTTGCCGGCAGATGGGGTGGTGACGGCCGGCGTATTCGCCAAACCGCCCGCGGGAATGGCCGCTCAGGTCATCAGTTCCATCCCGGCGGACGGCAACATCCCCTTCGATGGCAACGCGATCAAAGCCATCCTTCTGTCCGGCAGCCAAGGCAGCCTGCTGTGTCTCCCTGGCGACGAGGGGCCCTTCTCGCGTCAGGTTGATGGAGCGCGGTTGGTACGCGGAATCGGAGAACTCGCCAAAGGGGTGGAGTGCTTCCTGATTGTCGCCAACCGGGACACCTACTCGATCGGCACCCGGCTTCCCGGCGGTTGCTCGGTGGGCGATCGAGTGAATTTCACCGGCGTCCGAATGGACATTAGCTTCTGCATGCAGGGGACGCCCCTCAGCCTGCTTTCTGCCACGAAGGTCTAGTTATTCCCCGCGGCCGGCCAGAATCATCGAAACCGGGACGACACCCATTTTCCGCATCAGCACCCAGTCGTGTTCGCCCTGCTTTTCGATCTGGCCTTCCTTAAAGAACTTCGGATCTTCCTTCCAGATGCTGAAGACGGCAGGGTGGGGGGTCCCGGAGGCCTTACGGCTCAAGGTCAGCAGCGCGTCGAAGTTCGGGGTGGAGCCGCCTTCCGCGTCGCCGCCCGCCTGAACCAGCAGCAGGAAGTCCCGCTGGGGGGCGGCGCCCTGGTGGGTGCCATTTTCCGGGAAGTAGCTGTACCTCATCGTGTACGTGCCGGGCTGGACGGTCTGGCCGCGACGATCCTCGTGCTTCTGCGCAAACTGAATCACCGCGAGGAGCGAGCCGTGGGGGACGTTGGGCATCGTCAGGTTAGCTTCGGCGCTCGCGGGGCCGGCGGGAACCTCGCTGCGGTACCAGACCTCGGCGAGCAACTGGCCGTCTTTCATCACCTTGGTGCCTTCCTTGTTTAGTAAGGAGCTGACGCTGGGGGCGAGGTCGGCGGGCGGCGCTCCGCCGGGAGCGACCTTATAGTCGTCGGCAAGCAGGGCGGCGGCGGTGAGGAACAGGGTCAGGATGGGTCGCATGGGTCTCTTCTCAAGGATGATCGCGGCGGGGTGTTCGTTGCTGGTTTCGGTACAATTTCCTATCGGCTTCCATGCAGACCATACTCGTAATCGACGATGACGACAGCTTGCGAGACACAATCGGGCTGATGTTGGAGCAAGAATCGTTCCGGGTTCACCTAAGCGGGAACGGCCGGGACGGCTACGAAAAAGCCTTGAGTCTGCAGCCGGACCTGATTCTGGTGGATCTGCGGTTGCCGGGGATGAGCGGCGTGGAAATCTGCCGCCAACTGCGCACGGACAAGGTGCAAACTCCCATTATTGTACTGAGCGCGCTGGGCGATGAAATCGACAAGGTCCTTCTGCTGGAGATTGGCGCCGACGACTACGTCGTGAAACCGTTCGGGAGACGGGAGTTGATCGCGCGGATCCGGGCGCTGCTGCGGCGGAGCGGGGGCGAGGCGCACCACGTCCTGAAGTTCTCCGATACGGAAGTGAACATCGAACGGCGCATGGTCGAGCGCGCGGGGCAGGAGGTGAAACTGACCCCTGCGGAGTACAGCCTGCTCGTTTTCTTCCTGCAGAATCCGGACCGGCCTCTCACGCGGGACGTCATTCTCAACTCGGTCTGGGGCTACAACTCGTTTCCCCACACCCGGACGGTGGACGCCCACATCGTGAAGCTGCGGCAGAAGTTTGAGGCCGACCCGGCCGTGCCGCGCCACTTTCTGACCGTGCACGGAGTCGGCTATCGGTTTCTGCCATGAGGTGGACAGTGCTGGTGGTTGAAGATAACCGGGCGTTGGCGGATACGCTGGCCGTGGCGCTGGGGCTGCTGCCGGATACCGAGGTTCTGGTCGCTTACGACGGCGCGGAGGGGCGGCGGCTGCTGCCGCAGGCAGACGCCTTGTGCACCGATCTCGACCTGCCGCGGGTGCACGGCGAGGTGCTCATCCGGGAGTTTCGGGCGCTGAAGCCGGGGGCTCCGGTGATCGCGATGTCGGCGGGGCCGGGAGAACGGGCGGGGGCGGATCGATTCTTTCCGAAGCCGTATTCGACGCTGGTGGTGCGGGAAACCTTGAAGGGGATGCTTTATGGGTAAGTGGTGGTTGGTTCTTTGTTTGCCGGCGCTGAGTTGGGGGCAGGCGGATATTCTGGCGCGGCTGGAGAAGCTGGAGGCTGAGAACGCGAAGCTGCGCGGCGAGGTGGCGGAGCTGCGGGCGAAAGTGGACCAGTTGGTGCCGGAGCGGCTGGAGATTGCCGAACGGCGGATTGAGGAGCAGGCCCAGGGCAAGGTCGAGGCAGCGAGCAAATATCCGGTGGAGCTGTCCGGGATGGCGCTTTTCAACGTGTTCGCGAACACGAAGGGTGCGGGGGGCGCGGATACACCCAATCAGGCGAGCCCGGGGCTGGACCGGCGCGCGGGGGGATTGACGTTTCGCCAGTCCATTGTCGGCCTGCGGTTTCATGGGCCGGTGACCTTCTTCGGGGCGAAGGTTTCCGGGGAGGCTTTTGGCGATTTTTGGGACGGGACGACGGAGGGGACCGGGAACCTGGCGTTCCGGCTGCGGACGGCGGAGGCGCGCCTCGATTGGGAGCGGCGGAGCGTTTCGATCGGTTTGATGAAGCCTCTCATTTCGCCACGGAACCCGACTTCGTTCGCAACGATGGGCGTGACGCCGCTGACGAGCTCCGGGAATCTGTGGCGCTGGCAGCCGCAGGTTCGGTATGAGGAGCGGGTGGGGGAGTTCAAGCTGCAGGGCTCGGTGATGCAGACCTCGGAGCAATCGGGAACGCCGAACGCGGCGCTGGTCGCCTTGCGGCGGCCTTCGCTAGAGCTGCGCGGGGCGTGGGGCCGGGGGGAGCGGTTTGAGTTTGGCGTCGGCGGGCATGTTTCGACTTCGCACGTCTCGGGGCAGAGCGTGCCGTCACGAATTGTGAGCGTGGATTGGCTGGCGACGCCGTGGGAGAAGCTGGAGCTTTCCGGGTTCCTTTTTAACGGAGAGAATGTTCACCATCTGGGTTCGCTGCGGCAGAGTTTCCGGTTCTTGGCTGACGGGCGCGTGCTGGCGGTGCGGAGCAAAGGCGGATGGGCGCAGGCGTCGGTGCCGCTCACCGGGCGGGTGACGGTGAACCTGTTTGGGGGAATTCATGACGACCGGGACTCCGACCTGGTCCGCGGGCAGAACGGACGGAACCGGGCGGGGGGCGCGAACGTGATGGTGCGGGTGGCGCCGAATGTGGTTTTGGGATTCGAGAGTTTGCAGATTCGATCGTTTTACCTGGGGACGGGGGAGAGGAGGGTGAACCGGTATGATCTTTCGCTGGCTTATATTTTTTAGTTGCTGGCCGGCGCTGGGGGCGACGGTGGCGGGCACCGTCGAACTGACGCAGGCGAAGAGTAAGAGCTGGGACGGCGTCGTGGTGTGGCTGGAGCCCGTCGACGGGAAGCCGCCGTTGACGCCGGGGCGGTTTACGCTCGACCAGAAGAACAAGAAGTTCTCGCCGCATGTGCTGGCGGTGCCGGTGGGCGCGACGGTGGACTTCCCGAACCACGACCCGATTTTCCATAACGCGTTTTCCAATTTCGCCGGGCAGCCCTTCGATACGGGGTTGTACGCTCCAGGGACGTCGCAGAAGATTACCTTCCGGCGGGAGGGGTTCGTGCGGGTGTTTTGCAACATCCGCGCGAATATGAGCGCGGTGATTGTCGTGGTGCCGACTCCGTACTATGCCGTTTCACTCGCGAACGGGAGCTGGCAGATTCCGAACGTCCCGCCGGGCGAGTACCGGCTACGGTTGTTCCACGAGCGGGCGACGGAGGAGACGCTGCGGAAGCTGGAGTTGCGGGTGAAGGTGGGGGACGGGATCATGACGATGCCCCGGGTGGCGGTATCGGAATCGGGCTACTTGCAAGTGCCGCATCAGAATAAACATGGCCGGCCGTATCCGGCTAAACCGCAGGAGAGTGGGCTGTACATAGGGGGTAAGTGAGATGTCCCTCCGTTGGAAGATTTGGCTCGCGGTGTTTGGCAGTGTGACGCTGCTGTTCGGGGTGACGGGGTGGATTCTGCAGCGGCACGCGATCGACAGTGCGACGCGGTCACTCGAAGAGGAGATGCGGGGCAGCGTGCGGGCCTATGAGACCGTGTGGCAGGCGCGGCAGGAGGGGTTGGGGACGGCGGCGCTGCTGCTGAGCAGCCTGCCGAATGTACGGGCCGCGTTTGGCACGCAGGACGCGGCGACGATTCGGGATTCGGCGGCGGAGTTGCGGGGCCTGTTGTCTGAGGGGTTGCGGACCCGCTCGTTCTTCGTGGTTTGCGATCCCCGGGGCGGGCCGATTGCGACGATCGCCGGGGATCCGCCGGCGATGGGCACTTGGCCGACGGTGGAAGCAGGGGTGCGGCAGAAGTCGGGGTTTTTCGTGAAAGGGCGCGAGATCTACCAGCTAGTGCTGACGCCGGTGATGGTGGATTCGGCGCGAGGTCCGGCGATGATCAGCTTGTTGGTGGCGGGCTATGCCGAGGGGGAGCGTCCGGAGCAGTTGACGGGGGGCGAGTTTGTGTTCTCGGTGGCCGGCGAGAAGGTGGAACGGCCGGGCGTGCGATTGGATCGGCCTCTCCTGGGCCTGGACGGGAAGCCGGTGGGGACGTTGAGCATCTTCCGGACGCCGGGACCGGCCGAGATGGAGCTGGAGGACCTGCAGAAGGAGCTGGTGTGGATGTGGGCGGCGGCCATGGGGCTGAGCGTCTTGCTGAGCTTCTTTTTGGCGCGGCGCATCGTGGAGCCGATTGGGGCGTTGGACCGGGCGGCGCTCGCGATTGGCGAGCAGCGGTACGGAGAACGGTTGCCGGTGACGAGCAATGACGAGTTGGGTCGGCTGGCGGCGACGTTCAATTCGATGAGCGAGAGCCTGGAGGCGGCACGGGGCGAACTGATCCGGCAGGAGCGGATTTCGACAGTGGGGCGGATGGCGTCGAGCATCGTGCACGATTTACGGAACCCGCTGGCGGCGATCTATGGCGGTGCGGAGATGTTGATCGACTCCGACAACTTGGCGCCGGCGCAGACGAAGCGGTTGGCGGGGAACATCTATTCGGCGAG
>LNFE01000049.1 GCA_001464575.1 Acidobacteria bacterium Ga0077553
CCGCGCCCGGTAGGGAATCAACGATCCCTCCGGCCGCTTCTCCATCTGAAACGTCATCCCCACGTCCATCGAATTCACATAGAGCGTCCGTGTGGCCGGGTCAAACGAAGCCCCGCCCCAGTTCGTCCCCCCGTTGGTCCCTGGAAACAGAATCGTTCGCTCCAAACCGATCGGCGTGTACAACTCCCCGAATTTCGCGCCCTTCACCACCTCCTCGCAAAACTTCCGCGATTCGGGCGTCACCGTCGTCAGCTCCTCCGGCTTCATCGACTGTCGCGTGAACGGCGGCGGATTCACTGGGATCGGCTGCGTCCGCGCCGCCTGCTCCCCTGGAACCTCGCTCGCCGGCACCGGCCGCTCCTCCACCGGAAACAAGGGCTTCCCCGTCACCCGATCCAACAAAAACACAAACCCGGTTTTCGTAATCTGCGCCACCGCCGGCACCATCTTGCCGCCATGCCGCACCGTCACCAGGTTCGGCTGCGCCGGCAAGTCGTAATCCCAAATGTTGTGGTGGATCGTCTGAAAATGCCAAACCCGCTTGCCCGTCAAGGCATCCAGAGCCAGCACCGAATCGCCGAAAAGCCCATCCCCCTTCCGGTCGCCGCCATAGTAGTCATACGCGGGCGAAGTCAGCGGCACGAACACCATGCCCCGCTCCGCATCCACGCTCAGTACGCTCCATGCGTTCACCGCCGCCCGGTCTTTCCCTGCGCCCTCCGGCCACGTCTCGTAGCCGAACTCGCCCTTCCGCGGCACGGTATGAAAGGTCCAAAGCAGCTTCCCCGTCCGCACATCAAAGCCTCGGATATCCCCCGCCGGTCCTTGCGGTTCACCGTCCGCCGTCCACGCTCCGCAGATCACGACATCTTTGTAAATCGCGGGCGGTGAAGTCATCCCGTAGCCCTTGTCGGGCCACGCATCCGCCACGCCCTGCCGCAGGTCGATCGATCCCGCCTCGCCAAACCCAGCGTCCAGCTTCCCCGTCGCCGCATCCACCGAGTACAGCCGCCCGCCCTGCGTCCCGTAAACAATCCGCTTCGCCCAGCCATCGGTCCAATACGATGCCCCCCGGCTGATGAACAAGTTCAGCGGCTTCGTTTTGTCGATCTTCGGGTCGAACGCCCAACGCTCTTTCCCCGTCTCGGCGTCCAGCGCCACCAGCCGGTTAAACGGCGTCGTTACGTACAACACGCCGTCCACATAAAGCGGCGTCGTCTCAAACGCACTCCGCGACGGCGCCTCGCTGCCATCGCTGATCTCCCCGGTCCGGTACGTCCAAGCCACCTTCAGCTTGCCGACGTTGCCCTTATGAATCTGCCGCAACGCCGAGTGCTTTTGCCCGCCGGCGTCCCCGCCCCAGTGCCGCCACTCCTGTCCCCATAGGGGCAAGGCGGCGGCCAGCAGACAAACAACGCGCAGCCAAACTATTTGCTGCCACCCTCGCGCGCCACCTTGGCCTTGGCGCTCTCGAGCTTCTTCTGCACCTTCGAGATGTCCACGTTCTCGCGTTCGCTCGGTGCCCCGGCTTCCCATTCCTTGATCGACTGTTGCCACGCGGCGATGGCCTCCTTCAGCTTATTCAGCTTGAAATATACATCGCCCAGGTGATCGTGGATCGTCGAGTCCTTTTGCACCAGCGCCGCCGAACGCTGCAGCGTCGTCAGCGCCTCGTCGTATTTCCCCAACCGGTACTGCGCCCAGCCGAGGGAATCCAGATAGGCGCCGTTGTTCGGTTCCTGTTCCAGCGCCTTTACAATCATCTTTTCGGCTTCCGCCACGCGCACGTTCCGGTCCGCCAACATGTAGCCCAGGTAGTTCAAGGCGCCGGGATTATCGGGGCTCACCGCGAGAACCTTCCGGAACTCCCGCTCGGCGTCGTCAAACTTCTTCTGCTTCTCGAACATCGCTCCGCGGCTGAACCAGACCGTCTCTTTCTCCTCGTCTGACTTTGACAACGATTCGGCCGCGTCCAGGCTCTTCGCCATCTCGCCGTAGTTCTTCGTCTTGTCGAAAAGCTGCGCCAACTGCAAATGCGTTTCGCGGTCAGCCTTGCCGTCGAGCATCTTCTTCACATCGGCTACCGCCTCGGCGCCCCGGCCCAACTCCGCCAGCGAGCTAGCCCGCACCAGGCGGATCATCCGGTCGTTCGGATATTTCTTCAACGCCTCTTCCGCCGCGTCGATCGACTTCTGGAACTCGCGCGCCTGCCGCCAAGTGTCGATCACCTGCGCCGCGCTCCGCGCCCCCAGGTCCTTATCGAGCGTCGCCATCTCCGTGAACTGCTGCACGGCCTCCGCCGGTTGATCGTTGTTCCGGTAGAGCAACCCCAGCCGCTCCACCAGCATCGCCCGGTTGTTTTTCTCCGCCGCGCTCGAGCCGCGCAACGACTGTGCCAGCACTTCCTTCAATCCCGTAATCGCTTCGGCATACTTGCCCTGCGACTCGTTCAGGTTCACTTCGTTGTAGCGGATCTCCAAATTGTTCGGGTCAATGCGCTTGGCGGCGTTGCTCGCCTCCCAGGCCTTTTCGAACTGACCCTTCTGCCGGTAGATCTGCGATAGCCGCAGGTAGCTCAAACCGTCTTTCGGGTCTTCCTTCACCAGTTCTTCATAGGTGGTCAAGGCCTCGTCTACCTTATCCGCCATCACCAGCGAGTTGGCGAAGTCCTTCTTAATGTCGAGGTTCTCCGGCTGCATCTCGAGCGCCTTCCGCAGCGTCTCGCTCGCCATCCCGAAATCGCGCATCTGCTCGTAGGCCTGCGCTAGAGCGGTAAGCGTCCGCAGGTTCGGGCTCTTCTCAGCAACTTTCTTAAGGAGCTCCGCCGCCTTCGTCGTATCGCCCACGTCCGCCAGCACCAGCGCTAAGCCGCTCAACGCATCCACGTTTTCCGGATCTAGCGCCAGCGCCTTTTCGTAGGCGATCTTGGCATCCACCGAGTTCTGCGCAATTTTGTGCAACCGGCCCAGCATCATCCAGCTATCGGCGTCGGCCGCGTCCAGCTCCGTGATCTTTGTATACTGCTCGGTCGCCCGCTTCAGCATCTCTTCGTTTAGGCCGCGGGTCTGCGGATCGCCGACCAGCCGGGAGAAGATCCGCCCCAAAATGCGCCGCGACGTCAGATCATTCGGGTTCGCCTTGATCG
>LNFE01000050.1 GCA_001464575.1 Acidobacteria bacterium Ga0077553
AAGTTTTTCAGGAACTAGGGCTTTGCGCGAAGTCAGGAAAATGAGCCGCCAGTCGCTAGGCCCAGCCTATCGATTCTTTTGAACGACGAATCGATCAGTGGTGGTTGGCTCGTACAAGTAGGACATTTCGTAGGGAAGTCTTGAGCGCTGATTCGTTTTCGTTGCGCTTCGGCTCATCGAGATCCGACCGCCGAACTGAGGCGTTCGCGTAACGACGATTTCTTCGACTCACTAGCTGGATTAGCCGCGTGTGAAAATCCGCCGAACAAACAGCGGAACCGGGACGGAGGGCCGACAGCGCAGGAGAATCGCGTCGCGCCGACTGCAGAGCACGCCCGTAAATCAGCTCTCTCCGGAGGCCTGCATGATGACAGGTCGTTTGATTTTTTTTCCGACTCATTTTCAAAGACTTACAGATGCCCTTGGAAACACGAGGCCCACCCTCTGAAAAGATGAGCACCAGGAGTATCCATGGAAACACCAGAGCAAAGGGCCATCAGGAATCGAGCAAATGCCCAGAAGAGTACCGGGCCAAAGACCGAGGCAGGAAAACAGCGGAGTGCCAAGAACAGTTTCAAACACGGGAGACGGGCCAATCTCTTAAAGAACTTCATACCGCCGCATGCGGCGGTGCTCTGTAACGAGGACCGGCAACGATACTTTCGATTGCAAGAGCGGTTCATCGCCAAGTACCAGCCGCATGATCTAACCGAGGCCGCCATCGTCAAGAAAATCACCAACGCCGAGTGGCGTGCGGTCATGGTCGATGAGTTGTTTTCAGCCTTCCAAAACAAGGCGATCATGGAAATTTTTGATGGCAAGCAGGAAAGCAACCCGGAACTCGGCGACCTGATCCAGGAACTCAAGGCCTTCGAAGACCAGGCCGGCAATCCGGCCGTCCAAATCATGCACGATCGCATTCGCAAAGCCATCGATCGGACGATTGCCGCCAATGAGCGGCGGCTCATCCTACTCCGGAAGCACTTCCCCTCGGTATCCACGGCGATTGAACGGCGGGACGTCGATCGCGAGAAGCGCGAATACTATCGGTCCCACCCGGAACTCCTTGATGGGTCCCTGGAAACGACGAACGAAGCCACTGATTTCGATGCCGCAATCGAACCTGTGGATTTCGAACTGCCTGAGCAGTAAGCACTTATTGCCATGGGGGCCAACGAGGAGGGGCCCGTTTCATGCCAAAAAAACGAACGAAGCCAACTTTGGCGGAACTGAGGCAGGCTTGGCCGTTGGATCGGCCGGCCTTCGTCTCGGGACTGACGGCCGCGTCGGCGGCTAGCAGCGCGCCGCCGCTCTGTTCGCAGTGGGCCGCCGAGGCCCTCGGCTTCTGCGCCGATCCCCGGCAATGCGAACTGCTCGATGGTTGCCTGCGGCGGCTCCTGCTCCTCACCTCTCGGCAGTGGGGCAAGTCCGTCATCGCCGCCATTCGCGCCGTCTGGCAGGCCTACTGGTTTCCGGGCTCGCTCATCGTCGTTGTCGGGCCCGTTGAGGATCAGGCGAGCGAACTAAACCTCAAAATCTACGAGTTCGTCGCCCGCCTCGGTCTCAGAGTCCATGGCGGCGGCCGGGGCAAGCTTGCCGTCATCTTTCCCAACGGCTCGCGCATCGTCGGCCTCTCCGAAGTGCCAGATCATGTCCGCGGGCTCTCCGCCCCGGCGCTCATCCTTGTCGATGAGGCCGCCTTCTTCAAGGGCGACGAAATTCTCGAAGCGGTCATGCCCATGTTGGCCACCCGGCCGGATGGCGCCATCTGGCTCATGTCCACGCCCAAGGGCCACTCCGGCTTTTTCTACGAACTCTGGCACGCCGACGGCGGCCCGTGGCACCGCTTCCTCGTCACCGCCGCCGAAGTGCCCCACCGCATCTCTGCCGAATTCTTGGCCGAAGAGGAGCGGCGCAACCCGCTCAAGTACCGGCGCGAATACTGCTGCGAATTCCTCGCGGCCGACGAAGCTCTCTTCAGCCGGGACGATCTCCAGAACGTCCTCTCCGATCAGGTGGAACCCCTATGAATCTCCCTGCCAATCCGCGCGCCGGGCAGCTCACCCCCCGGCTCTATCTCGGGCTCGATCTCGGCAAGGAACGCGACCATACCGTTCTCGCTCTCTGCGAACGGCGCTGGCAGCTCGGCGAATGGTCCGCCGCCTTGCACGATCATGCCCGCCGGCCGGTCCTCGTCTTGCGCGACCTCGTGCGCCTCCCGCTCCGGACGGCGTATACCCAGGTCCCGCAGCTCCTCAAAAACGCCTTCGCCCGGTATGAAGCCGCGTCGCCCTATGCCGTGCCCGTCCAAACGGACCGCGATGTCGTCGTCGATGCCGGCGGCGTCGGCGGGGGCGTCCTCGATATCATTCGCCAATCGCAGCACCAGCGGTATCTCCCGTCCCTGCGGTTGGTGCCGGTCTTCACCTCATCGGGCCACGAACCCGGCCTCACGGCCACCGGCTGCTATACGGTCCCGAAGAGAGACTTGTTAACCGCCCTGCGCGCGGCCATAGAATCCCGCAGCTTGGTCGTTCCCCGTCGCCTAAAGATGGCGGAAGAACTGTTTCGGGAACTAGCAGGCTTTAGGGAGAACGGGGGATCCACGGCGCGTCACGACGACTTGGCCATGGCCCTGTGCTTGGCGGTCTGGTGGGCCACCAGACACGAAAAGGAACTGTTGGTAGCCCCGTCGCCCGCCTTCGCCGGCGAAACGCGCTTGGCGTAACGCCCTCTATCCGCGCCGAATTCGGATATGACTTCCTTCCGCAACTACCAAACACCCAGCAAGCGAATACGACAATAAAACCGGCAGTGTAGTCTCCAGTTGCTGAAGGATCAGAGCATCGACGGCTGGATGCACCTTCAACCGAACTACCCCGGGCGTGCCCGCCGGGGGAAATCGCAGCAGATGAGCGAAGTCGGCATCTAGCGTCACCAACACCCGATCCTCGCGACTAGCCACCTCCCACACCTGCGGGTCAGGTGCGCCGGCCATGCCCAGTTCGGCCACGCCGATCACCGCATAGCCCTTTTCCCTCAAGATGGAGCAGAGTCGAAGAGGAATGTTTTCGTCGAACAGGAACTTCACGACGCCAGAGCGACTTCGTCCGTCGCCAAACCAGCTCCGTACTGAATGGCAGCTAACACATGCTCCCGGGTAATGTAACCGTAGCTAGCCACAATCTCCTCGATAGTCTCGCCAGCGCCAAGCTTCTCCAGAATCAAGTAAACCGGGATGCGCGTACCTTGCAAGCACGGCTTTCCCAACATGACGTCATTACGAATTTCAATGAGCGGTGGGACATTCATTCTAGGCACCTACAATCGTACACAAGACCAAATCAAAAGCTCTCTGGCAGACGCATCGGCTCAATCGTGTATCCCCGCAACTCAGGAATTTCGTACTCGAACTCACCTCCAGCGAATCGCGAAGCAATACGGGTACCTAGACCCATCTCCTCACTGGCTGGCTCTGATAGTGACTGCGAAAGGGACTGCTGCAGAATCTGCCGAACCTCCTCTTCCGAGGTCCGCTCAGGCGGACCGCTCAAATTGGCCCCAACCATGGTTGTCGCCCCCTCTTCAGTTCCGTCTCAATGCCTTCATCCAGATTGCTCACCACCAGTTGCGACATCGTCCACCTCGCTCAACTTCCAGTATAACGGGCCCGTATAACGATGGGCCCGCACCCGGCCGTCCACGCCCAGCCCCTACCCCTTATCCCCGTTCCGCTCCGTGCCCCCGTAGTACCCCTTGTAGCTCTTGTAGTAGCCGCCCGAGTACCCGTAGTAGCCGCCCGGGCTCGCCTTCGGGTTCCAGTCGTTCAGAATGGTCCCCATAATCTTCGTCCCGTCCTGCTGCAACTGGTTCCGCATCGCCTTCGCCGCGTCCCGCGTCGTCTTACCCGCCCGCAGCACCAGAATCACGCCCCCGGCCATGCGGCCCAGAATGCGCGCATCCGGAATCTGCAGCATCGGCGGCGTATCAATCAGAATCACGTCATACTCTTCCCGCAACACCTCTAGCAGTTGCACCATGCCGTTCCCGTAAAGCAGGTTGGTCGCCGAAGCCACCCCAGGCCCCGCCGGCAGCACCCACACCCCGGGCACCTGGCTCTCCTGGATCATCTCCCGCAGCAGCGCCGCCCGGTCGTCGTCCGCTCCCGCCTTCCCGCCAAAGCCTAGCGGATCCAGCAGCAGCGTCGTCAGCCCCTTGTCGTTCGGCACCCCGAAAATGCCGTGCTGCCGAGGCTTCCGCGTGTCCGCGTCAATCAACAGCACCCGCTGGTTAATCTCCGCCAGCGCCGTCGCCATGTTGCTCACCACGGTGCTCTTCCCCTCGCCCGGCCCCGCCGAAGTAAAGACGAGCGCCTTCGGCCGTTCCGCCCCGCCAAACGCGCTGTTGTTCTGTCCTGCGAACAGAATCGAGGTCAGCGCCGCCCGGAAGCTCTCCGCCATCATGCTGGGCTTCTTCTGGTGCACCACCAGCTCCACCCGTTCGGCCAGGTCCGTCGCCCCCGCCCCGCCGCTCAGCAGCCGTTCGTTGTGGATCGCGGCCTTCACCTTCTTGCCAGCCTTGCCGGAGCCCATCACCTTATCACTCGGAATCACCCCGAGCTCCGGCAGGTTCAGGTAGAACTGCGCGTCACCGGGGTCACGCAGCGTCTTGTTGGCTTTGTCGGTCGTCACCACGAATCCCACCCCCGCGAACAGGCCCGCCACCAATCCCAGCGCCGCGTTCAGCGGCAGCACCGGTCGGCTCGGCCGCTTCGCCGGCTTCGCCGGGTCCACAATGCGCACATTGCTCGCCCGGATCGCCCCCGCAATGCTCGCCTCTTTTACCTTCGCCAGCATCGCCTCGTAGAGCGCCCGGTTGCTGTCGACTTCCCGCTTGTAGATCCCGTACTGAATCCCCTTCTCTCCCTCATCCCGTACGAGGCTCGTCTGCTGCGTATAGTCAGCCGCCAGTAGCTTCTCCCGCCGCGCCGCCTCGTCGAACTCGTTCTTGATCCGTTTCAGGATCGCGGCCCGCTCCCGCTGGTACGCCGCCTCAATGGTCGCCAACTGCGGTTCCAGCTTCTGTACCTTCGGGTAGCTCGCCGTATACGTCGCCTTCAACTCTGCGAGTTGCCGCCGGAGTTCGGTGAGTTTCGAAGAGTACTCCCGCAATGTCGAGTCGTTCAGCACATCCGGCAGCGTCTCCGGGCTCGCCGTCTCAGCCATCTCCCAGCGGCTCTGCTTGCTGATCCGCTCCGCCGTCGCCGCCGAAAGGCCCGTCTGGAGCTGCTTCAGCTTCTCTTCGCTGACGCTGGCCTTCTCTTGGGTGAACAGCAGGCCGCTCTGTCGTGCATAGGCCTGCAGCGCCTCTTCGCTCTTCTCGAGCTTCACCTTCATCTCGTCCAATTGGCGAGAGAGCCATTCGCCCGTCTTCTGCGTCTGCTGCCAACGGGCCTCCATGTTCTGCTCAATGAACTCCGTCGTCAGCGTATTCGCGTAGTCGCTCGCCAGTTGCCGGTCCGTACTCTCGACGAGCACCTCCACAATCCGGGTCTGCCCGCTTGCGCGCACCTTTAAATTGTCCTTGGCCATCTTGAGCGCCTGAGCATGACTATCCGTGCTGTCTTCCTCCGGTAGGTTCAAAGCCCTCCGCCAAGCGCTCACGCGGTCGCCCCCTTGCTCGATTTGGCCAGGCGTTACCACCTTAAGTTTGTTCGTTACCCGCTCGAGCAGGCTATCGCTTTGCAAGATCTTAATCTGCGTCTGGATGTCCATCATGGCATTCATCCCGGTCGCGTTGCCAAACTGCTGCACATCCTTCATGCCCAAAAAGTCATTGTTGACGTCTTGGACTTCAATCAGCGCTTTCGCCTGGAAGACCGGGGTCATCGGCAGTGTGATCAGCACTGCCAGTAACAGGCCCAGTGCGCTGATCAGGATTACCGTACCCTTCCGCCGCTGCAGGACGCGCCAGTATTCGATCAGTCCTGGACCGTCATCGTGGTCTTCCGTTGTTGCCTCCTGCCCAATCGGACCATAGCCCGGCGGCACCACGTAGCCGCGGTACTGTAGTCCCGGCTGCAGGTCTACGATCTGCGGCAATGCTTTCTGCTGTGGCTGTTCCATCGTCTACCGTCTAAAAATAACCAGACCCGTGGTCAGCGCAATAGCCGCCTCGCCGGTCCGCGCCAGTACTCGTTTGCTCGTGCTAGTAGGCACGAAAAGGATGTCTTCGCTCTGCATTGGCACATCTTGCGCCTTGCCTTTCAAGATCGCATTGAGATCTACCGCAATCTCCGCCCGGTCACTGTTGCCGCTCTTCCGCAATATCTTGCATTGCTTGTCCGCCGGCTGCGGCCCAAACCCCTCCGCCATGCTCAACGCCTGCAAGACGGTCACTTTCTCTCGATCGGCCAACGTAAATCCGCCGGACCGCTTCACCGCCCCAACCACATAGACCAGCTCTGCTTTCGGAACGGTGATCACGTCGAACGGCTGAATCAACAGATTCTCCTCGGGGTGCTCAGCGTTTGTCGTGTCCGTCTTCGCGGATGCCAGCGGGATCGCCCCGTACAGCTTCTTCCGCACAATCTTGATCGTGTAGCCCGCCTCCGGCTTCAAACCACCGGCCATCGAGATCACCTCGAACAGGCTCTTCCGCCCCTGCAACTGATGCACCCCCGGCGTCGTCACCTGCCCCAGAATCGAGATCGGTTGGCTCCGGTACTCCGTCACCATCACGGTCACCTGCGGCTCCTTCACGAACTCCCGCAGCTTACCCACTAACTCTGCCTCAAACGCCTCAATGTTCTGCCCGCCCGCCTTCATCCGCCCCACCAGCGGCAGATTCACGAAACCCCGCAGGTCAATCCGATATGGCTTGTCCGTCGCCGTGGTCGTCGCCCCAAACTCTTCCAGGTCCAGCACCCGGATCACGATCTGGTCGTCCGGTCCCAGCGTGTAAACCGCCGGACCCGTCTCCTGCCCCGCTGCGCCGCAGACCACGGCCAGCAGCATCGCCGCGAGTTTCACGCCTGCACCATCCGGGAAAGACGCGCCACCTCATCCCGCAACGCCGTTAGCCGCATGTCTAGGTCCTGCACTTTGCCCTCAATCGAACTCGCCGGACTCATCAGCCCAAACATCGCGTCCCGCGCCAGGTCGCTCACGCTCCGGGCACCCTTCGTCTCGCACAGGCGTTTCAACTGCGAGTACTCCTCGTCCAGCAGGCGAATGCTCACGATCTTGGTCCGGCGCTTAATCATCGGCATGGTTCAATCCAATTCCTGTCTACTTCCACTGCCACCGCTCGCTGCAGCGTCTCAATGTTTACCACTACGCGATCACGCCCTTCGGCGGATTGCAAAATCCCTTCCAAACCTTCCCAGGCCCCCGTCCGCAGCCGCACCCGCTGCCCCTCTTTCAAATAGGGCCACGGCAGCGCCGCCCCGCCCTCCACCAACCGCCGCATCGCCGCCATCTCGTGCTCTTCCACGGCGCCCACAATCTGCAGCACCCCCGGCGTCGAAATCACCGGCAAAGTCCGGCTCTCCACCATCTGGCAAAAGACGTATCCGCTAAAGAGCGGTTCTTCAATCACCTTCACCCGGTCGCTCCACCGCCTCTTCGTCTCGTACGTGGGCAGGAAACACTCGATCCCGCGCACCTCAAAATTCGCCGCGCAACTCTTCTCGCCCCGGCTCTTCACCCGCACTGCATACCAATCCTGCGAAATCATGACAGGCTTCGCCCCTTTCAGTCCCATCACGTCGGAGAGACCGGTAAACTGATGTACATCTAGTTCTAGCCGTGACGTATGCCAAGTGTCAATCAAAAACCTGAATCGACACCATAAATTCGTACTACTACTTTTCTATGAAACGCTTAGCCGGTCTACTCCTCTCTACCTTATCTGTGGCAGCCGCGGCCGCTATCTTGTTCATTGCCGGACCAGATAAACCCGCCGATCTCACCACCGATCCGCTCAACCCGTTTCATTGGGCCGACGCCGCCGAAGCAGCCCTGGAAGCAAATGACGCGGAATCGAAGTTTCTCGAAGCCGCCCGCCGCGGCCCCAACGTACCCGCCATCCTCATTCGCGTCGCCAATTTTTACGTCGCCCGCAACGAGTACGATAAAGCCCTTCCCTACCTACAGCGGATTCTCTCGCTCTCGCAGGCCTACAACGGCATAATTTTTAACTACTTCCTCCGCGCCGGCGTCCCGCTCGCTGCGCTGAATCCCCCCGATTCCAAACAATCTGCAGCATTTTTGTATTACTTGATGGCCCGCCGCCACCCCGAATCCACCACCGTCTGGAACGCGATCGTAAAAAACAATTTCCAGAATCCGGACCTCATCCGCGACTGGATCAATCATCAGTTCGAGTTACGGCAGTACTATGAGTCCCATGCCGTATGGAAGAATTTTCAGCCGTTAGCCAAACCCTCCGTTCTCGATTGGCGGTTCACCAAGCATGATCATGTGGAGGTGACGGAGAATCCCATCACCTTACGGTTCGACGGAACCTTCAACTCCGACTTTCGCCATATCACCCGAAACTATGTCTTAAATCCCGGTCGATATCGGTTAAGTGTCGATTGGGAGTCCGCGCGAATCACGACGAACGAGGGCCCCTTCGTGCAGGTGTTAGACCAGTCGCTGCCCCCCTTACTCGGAACAAACGCGCGTAATACAGACCACTTGGACTTCGTGGTATCCGCCCCGAACCCGGTAGTCCCCGTAACGATAATTCGCCGCCCTTCCCAAAAATTCGACAACAAAATCCAAGGCACCCTCACCATCCACAAAATCGAAATCACCCCGCTCTGAGGCCCGCAGTATACTGTTCCCAGGAGGTCACGCATGCAGCCCATCACCTTATCTCCATCACGCCAAGCCGAGCTGGAACAGTTCGCCCAGGAGAACGGCCAAACCCCCGCCGAAGTCGTCGAAAACGCGCTGGCCGCGTACATCGGCGGCGAAGTCGACGAATACGACGACGACCTGGAAGACTCCCTCGCTGCTATCGACGAAGCCCTAGCGGAAGTCGAAGCAGGCGAGACTATATCTCTAGAGGACTTCAAGCGCGAGATCCGCCGCGACTATGGTCTTTGAAGTTCGGCTCTCGGCTGCGGCTCGCCGTGATATCCGCAGATATTTGAATCGCTTCAAGCAGTGGGCCCCGCTTGCCGTGGATGATTGGCACGTTCGGCTCATGGAATCAATCACTAGCCTTTCCGACATGCCGCGACGATGCATCATCGCTCGCGAGTCCCACCACAAGCCAGCTGAGGTCCGCCAGTTGTTATTCGGCGCGAAGCCGAATCTGTATCGAATCGTTTTTACAATCCGGGGGCAGACCGTATTCGTTCTTCGGATCCGTGCCCCGCGAGAATCTGGCGAAAGGCAAGCATTATCCGCGCGGGATCAGTGAATCTGCACGAACTCTGCGGCCACCATCTTCTTCAACTGCCCGCAAGCCGCGTAGATATCCCGCCCGCGCGGCTTCCGCACGAAGCACGGGAGCTTTTCCATCACGGTGGAGTGGAACAAAGCCACTTTTTCATCGCTTGGCGTCTCGTACGGAATCCCCGGACCCGGATTCAAGGCAATCAGATTCACTTTAGCCCGGATATTCGCGAGCAATTTCGTCACGCGTTTCGCATCCGCCACCGAATCATTAACGCCGCCCAGCAGCACGTATTCAAACGTGATGTGCTCCCGCGGCTTCAGCGGAAAAGCCCGGCAAACCTCAATTAAATCAGCCAGATGGTACTTCCGCGTGATCGGCATGATCTCCCGCCGTTGCTCTTCCGTCGAAGCATTTAAAGAGATCGCTAATTTCGGGCGAATATTTTCCTTGCCTAACTCTTCAATTTTGGGTATGATTCCAGAAGTCGAGATTGTCATCCGGCGAGGAGAAAATCCAACGCCTTTATCATCACAAATTATTTTTGTGGCTTTGATGACATTTTTCAAATTCAAAAGCGGTTCGCCCATACCCATCATGACGATGTTCACATGTTGGGAACGCGGATCCAGGCCGTGCTTACTACAAACGTAGAGGACCTGTCCAACGATTTCCCCGGCGGAGAGGTTCCGTTCGAGGCCCATTTTGGCGGTCAGGCAGAACTGGCAATCGACGGGGCAGCCGACCTGGGACGAGATGCACAGGGTATCGCGTCGTTCGTCGGGCATGAGCACGGTTTCGACGGTCTTTCCATCTGTAGGC
>LNFE01000051.1 GCA_001464575.1 Acidobacteria bacterium Ga0077553
GGCGGCGAGTTCGGCCATGGTCGGTTGGCCGGCCTTGGGCGGGCCGTCGATGCAGGCGGTGAGGCAGAGGGTGCAGAGGAGGAGGGCGAAGCGAGTTTGGACCATGGTCAAATGACTATGGTCTAATTTAACCATGGAAGAGATCGCGATTTCGAAGTTCAAGGCGACCTGCCTGGCCGTGTTGGAACAGGTAAGGGTGACAGGGAAGCCGGTGCGCGTGACGCGGTTTGGGAAGCCGGTGGCGGAGGTGTTGCCGGTTACAGAGACCAAAAAGGGGAAGAAGGGGCGGAGAATCCTAGGCACGATGGCGGGGACGATGACCATTCTCGGCGACCTCAAGGAATCCATGTACACCGAACAGGGCATGGCGGAGGAGGAAAAGAAATGGGACGAGTGGTTGGGGCCAGCGAAGTGAAACTTCTTCTGGATACCCACATCTGGCTGTGGTCGGTAGAGAGCGATCGGCGCATCTCGCGCCGGGTGGCGAGAGAACTGGAACGATCAACGAACGAGCTTTGGGTTTCGCCGATCTCGATTGCAGAAATCGGTGTTCAGCAGCGGCAGGGGCGGATACACATCGAGGGCAGCCTGGAGGACTGGGTACGGAGGTCAGTGCGGACATCGGAGCTGCGGTGGGCTGCGATCAACGAGGCGGTGGGGTTCGAGTACGACCGGGTTTCGTTAACCACGGCAGATCCGGCTGACCGTTGGCTGGTAGCGACGGCCAGGATCTACGGACTAGTGCTGGTTACAGCGGACGAGAAGATCCTGGCCAGCAACGCGGTCAGGACCCTCCCGAACGAGTAGCAACTCTAGAATTGCAGGTTCAAGCCGAGCTTTAGGAAGCGCGGCAGGTTGCCCTGCGTGGGATTGAGGCGGCCGAAGGCAGCGTTGGTGACGTCGACCGAGGCGATGTTGGTGAACCACGGGCGGTTCAGAGCATTGACGGCTTCGAAGCGGAACTGGAGCCGGAGGCGTTCCTTGATGGGGAACCACTTGGTGATGGAGGCGTCCCAGTTCTGGTAGCCGGGGACGCGGACATTGCCGAAGCGGAGGGGGAAGTCGCGTAGCGTGAAGGGTTCTTGCGCGCTGACGCGGCGACCGGTGGCGGGGTTGTTCCAGAGGTCGGTATTGAACCACTGGCCCATGGTGGGGTTCTCGAGTTGTGCGCTGCCCGGGGTGACCTGGTTGGCGTTTGGATAGGCGATGTTCCAGCCCTTCATATAGGTCACGTTCGCGTTTAATTCCCAGCCACCGATGAGGAAGTTGCCGACGCTGTTCACATTGTTGACGAAACGGCGGCCCTTACCGAAAGGCAGTTCCCACACTCCAGCAATGTTGAATTTGCGGGGGATATCGATTTGGTCGGCGGACTGCTTTTCGAGCAAAGAGCTGCCTGGGTCAACAATGTTGAAGTCCTGGATATTGCGGAAGCTGACCTGTTCTAGAGTCTTCGCGCCGGTGTAGCTGGCCAGAAAAGTGAGCCCGCCCGAGAAGCGCTTCGAAGCTTTGATCTGGATGGCGTCATACCGTTGGCGGCCGATGGGCAGATTGTTCACGACCAGCGGCGAAAACTGCGGGAAGTTGAACAGTAACGACTGCCGGGGGATGGTGGCGCCGTTTAACGCAGCGTTGTTAGGGATCAGTCCACGCATAGGATTCGGGACAGCCGCATTGTAGTAAGCGTTATCGATAGCGCCTGCAGGCGTACGGCGGTTCAGTTCATTCGCAGGAATGAAGTTTGCGCTGGGATTGGTA
Organism: Acidobacteria bacterium Ga0077553; assembly: GCA_001464575.1. Classification (GTDB taxonomy): domain Bacteria; phylum Acidobacteriota; class Terriglobia; order Bryobacterales; family Bryobacteraceae. Next base: position 1,759 of record LNFE01000051.1, read on the forward strand.
TTGACAGGCAGCTTCCGCGTCTGGTTGCCGACATAGGCAACTTCGACAAGCACGCCGCCGGGGAGTTCCCGCTGGATATCGAAGGAGTACTGATGCGAGTAAGGGAGCGGGCGCTGCTGCCAGTTCACGTCGAGGCGTTGTCCGAGGAAGCTGGCGGCACCCTCCGAATTCCCGACGGCAGAGAGCAGGCGGCCACCGGCCTGATTGGTGAATGCGTTGGTGATGTTCACGGCGGGAGTCAGGTTGTCAATGGTCGTGATGGCGTTGGTGCGCTGGCTATAGCCCTGGGGGACGCCAGTGGCGAACTGGCCGAGGACATAAAGGCCATAGCCGCCGCGGATGACGGTCTTGTCGCCGATGCGATAGGCGAAGCCGGCGCGCGGGGCGAAGTTGTTCTTGTCCGGGACGAAGGAGCCGCGGGGCGCTCCGCCGACATTGGCGAACTGGACCGCACCCTTCAGATTGAGCCCGGTCGCCTGGGCGGCGATGGGGCTGGCCGCGTTGAAGTCGAGAGACTGCACCATACGGTCATAGCGCTCGGTGGCAGGCGACTCGTAGTCCCAGCGCAGGCCCAAGTTCAGGGTGAGGCGATTGGTGACTTTGAAGTCGTCCTGGAAGAAGCCGGCGTAGAAGAAGTGAACGTATGCTGGGTCGATGTTGCGGTCGACGAAGCCGGAGGTTGGATAGCCGAGGAGCATCGTCGCCAGTTCGTTACCGGAGGTGGCGTCAGCACGGTTGGAGATCGCCTGGGTCCAGTTCTTGCCAAATTCGTAGCGGCCGGAGGCTAGTCCGGGGCTCTGGGAGTTGTCGTTGTAGCGGCGCATTTCGACGCCGAACTTGAGGAAATGGCGTCCCACCACTTTATTGAAGTTGGGCTGGAGGGTATAGACGTCGTTCGTGCCGGCGCTGAGCAGGGTGCCCGGTCCGATGGACTGGTAGGCGTTGTTTTGGAAATCGAAGCGAGGGAAAGCGAGACGGGTGAACTGGGAGACGAGGTTCGAATCGAAGCCAAGTTGCCGCGGATCATAGCCGGTGCCGAAGGAGTTACCGGAAGACTCTTCCCAACGGTTCAGACCAAGCCGGAGGTCGAAAGTCGTGGTGGGGTTGAGTGTGGAGTTCCAGTTTAAGCCGATGGTGCGGCCGTTGCGGCGAAGGGGCGCGTTGCCCGTGGGCTCGGCAGGATTGGCTTCGCTGGGGTCCTTGACGAAGACGAGACCGCGATATTCGCTGAACGGATTCTGGCCGTAGCGGAAGTTCGTGTTGTTCTTTGAATTGACCTGGAAGTCGAGGCGTCCGGACCATTGGTCGAGATCGCCGATCCAGCGGGAGGGGAAGGGGAAGTTCTGGACGAAGGCAGGGCCGACGCCCTGGGAAGTTGGAGCGGGAAGAAATTTGAGCGCCGCGGCGGCCACCGGATTGATCCGGTTAGCTGGCAGGCGGTTGGCCGGGAAGGGCTGGCGAGATCCATCGGCTACCGTGGTGAGCGGATCGTAGATGAGCACTGGCAGATTCTGGGCGTTCCGAAGGGTACTGAAATCCCCATTGCGCCATTCCATCAATGGGACGGTGGCAACAGCAGGATCGGCCGAGCGCTGACGCATCGCTTCGTAAGCGAGGGTCCAAAAGAGCTTGTTGCGGCCATCAAAAACCTTGGGGACAAGGACTGGCCCAGAGAGGAAGAAGCCATAGGCGTTAATGTTGTTCGGTGGCTTCGGCGTGCCAGCCGCGTTCAGTTCGGTCTGGTTGGCGTTGAGCTTGTCGTTTTGGAAGTACTCGAACAGGTTGCCGTGGAACTGGTTAGAGCCGGACTTCGTGACGATGGTGACAATGCCGCCTCCGGTGCGCCCGTATTGGGCGTCGTAGGTGTTCTGAAGGACCTTGAATTCCTGGACGGACTCCATGGTGGGCACGTTCATCACGGTGCGGCTGGAGCGAACATTGGACATGCCATCCATCAGAACTTCGTTTTCGCCGCTGCGCCCGCCGTTGACGGAGAAGCCGGTGGTGCCGCCGATGTCAAAGGAGCGCAGGTAGCGCCAGCCGCCGGTTTTGAACACGCCGGGCGCGGCCCAGGCGATCTGGAACGGATTGCGTCCCTGGGTGGGTAGGTTGGCAATGAGTTGGTTGGCGAGGGCGGTATCGCGATTCGCGGTCTCAGTCTGGAGCGGGGAGACCGAGGCATCGACCGTGATGGAGTCGGCGACTGCGCCGACTTGCAATTGAATGTCCAGGCGAGCCTTGTCTAGGGTTTGGAGCACGATGTTTTCGCGGACGACGCGGCGGAACCCATCGCGGGTGACACTGAGCGTGTAGGCCCCAGGCTCAAGCATCGGCGTGTTGTACAAACCGACATCGTTTGACGTCGTGATTACGCTCGTATTCTTAGCGATGTTGGTGACCGTGATGTTGGCAGCGGGCACGGGAGCGCCGGTAGGGTCGGTGATGTTTCCGGAGATACTGGCGCGAACTTCTTGGGCTACTGCAGCGACGGAGAGGGCGAAGAAGAGGGATGCAAGACGTAGCATATGCCCTACGAGAGTATCCCAAGAAGGCTAGAAGCACTAGCGATTCACAGCATTGTGACGAGATCTTCATTCACCGGGGTCGGCAGCCCGAACCGGCGACCGAGTTCAACGAGGTGCCCATTTAACGTGGCGATTTCTAGGGGCTTTCCGGAGAGACGATCCTGGAGCATCGAGGTGCGGGTACCCGGAGGATAGGAGGCGAGCGTGGCAAGGATCTCTTCGCCGTCCACTTGAGCTCCGGCGGCGGCAGCGAGGGGGAGCGATTCCGCAAGCAGTCGCTTGGCCCAATTGTTGTAGAAGGGCTCTCGCAGGATTTCGAGGCCGCGACCGGCGATGGCCGTGAGCGGGTTTGAGATGCAGTTATGGAGCATTTTGCGCCATGCGGCGGAGAGGAAGTCCGTCGCCTCGATCCATTCGATCGGGGTATCGCGGAACACATTGGGCAAGGGAGTGCCGGGGGGAATCGTGAAATGCGGGCGGGGAGGGGGGAAGGTGTGGCGGATGCTGCCCTGCTGTTCGATGTAAACGTAAGACAGAACAGGAATGCCGGGCTGCGAAAGCCCGTTTTGAATCGTGGCCAGGACCGGGGCGTTGACGCGGAGAAGCGCGGAGGGATTATCGTAAGTCTTGGTGGTGAGGAAAGCGAGATCGGCGGAAGGACCAGCGTCGAGGTAATGAGGAACAATGAGGGGCGGAAGACCCTCAATGTGGAGCGGACCCGGGTCGCGGCGAGTGCAGAGATGAACCGTGTGGCCAGCGCGGGCAAGATGTACGGCCAGCCAGGAGCCGAGGTTGCCAGCGCCGATGATGGCGATGCGTTGCGGCATAGGAGCTAGGCGCCAATCCACGTGCGGCGATGCGCCGCAAGCGGCTCGTCGACCCCGGGCGAGCGGGGATGAACTGATTGCAAATCCCAAATCATGCGGGGCTCGTCTACGGTCGTGAAGTCGTGGTCCATCGGCAGGATGTGAAGTCTGTTCGAGCGGGTCTGGATTCTGTTCGACGGAGCGCGGGATTGTGCCTCGTTCATTTCCATAGGGGCTCCTATTCGCCGGAGAGGGCGGTACGGGAATGGGGGGCACCGGAGCCTTAGCGAGGCTGGTAGAACTCCATAGCGGAGTGTAAACCACGGAGGTGGAAAGATTCATCTCGCAAAGAGGTGGACGGGGAATAGCCGGTCCGTTCAGGGGAGATTTCCTTAATGAGTGGGCGAGTCCGCCAAGGGTGCGCCAGCTGCTGCGGGGGGCGAAGTTGGCGTCAATTGGGGCGAAGAAACGCAGGCTTTCGGCGATGGCGATCAAGGCATCCGATTTCAGTCGCGTGATGGCTTTGACCGAGACGATGCGGGTGGGATCGACGGCACGGAAGAGGCGAAGGCACGCGAGCGTATGGTGGCCGGTGTCGAAGTCGAGAGCTAGGATGGCATCGGAAAATGAGCACGGCTGCCCGATGGGCTCGCCGGTTCCGGGCTTTCTTTAATGCGGTAGAGGAGGCTGGCTACCGTGCGAACATAAAAGGATGCGTTGTTTGGGGGCGAAGAGCGTTGGCAAATCTTGAGCACCGGCTTTGGCGGGGCAAGCAGCGCTGACCGCTTCTCCGCTCGGTATCTTAACTGAGGACCAGGGGAATTGGGGATTGGGAGGTGACGCCAGGTGGTGAATTTCGAAGTCGTGGGCTGGGCCGTGACGCGAGTCGCAAACCGTCCGAAGTCAAATTCCTGGACACCGGCAAAGGATGCCTCGCCATTGGCGGTGACCGCGCAGACCAACGGCTTGCTAGCGTCTACGGCGAGGCGAACCCGGGCGGCTCGGCGGGCAAAACCTCATTCAATGCCAAAACTGATGCTGACGCCGCGCGTGAGCGTGCTAGTTTGCATAGTATGGCTCGGGTGACTTGTGAGTTTGAGGTCTATACCTATCAGATTGATTTTGCGCGGCACGTGAGCAACATCGTTTATATCCAGTGGTTGGAGGTGGGGCGTTTAAAGCTACTAGAGGCGGTGGGGCTGCCGGTCGGAGAAGTGGCGCGTCGCGGCATTACCCCGATCGTGGCAGCGACTTCAATTGTTTATCAGCGTCCGGTGCATTTTGGAGACCGCGTGCGGCTGGAGGCTTGGCTTGGAGATTTTGGGAAAGCCTCAGCGATGGTGCACTACCGGCTCACCAATCAGAGAGGAGAGGAGGTCGCCGAGGCGACGCAGCGTGGCCTATTCGTCCGCATTGCCGATGGAAAACCTGTGCGACTGGGCGAGGAGGATCGAGTTCGATTCGCGCCGTATGTAGAGCGCCGGACGCCGGTGCGGATCGACTAGTTCCAATCAGCAGAACGGCGGGAAGCCTGCCAGGAAAGCCAATTGCTACTGACGGAGATAGCGATGCGTGGATGAACAAGGGCCGGCAGCGCTGTCGGGCGATCGCCTTGGGCCGGCATGACTCCGCCTGGAGCTGGAGCCGCGGTCGTGCTTGCTGATCCCGCGGTGAAAGGCGTTGGCATTGAGGGTAGAGCAAGGCATCAGGGCTCAGCAGTCCCACTGGAGGGGACATCCAGCCGATGGGGATGAAGCGTTCGGATGGAATGGCTTCCGGCTAGCGGTAAGGGGGAAGCAGCTTGATGCGCCCCTCGAGTTTCGAAGGGGCGCACCAAGCCTTGCCGATCTCTCCGCCGGTACCTTAGTTAACGACCCTGACAGATACTTGGGTCGTCTGGCCACCCTGACGCACGGTCAGCGGAAGCTCTAATCCGAGCGGCACGTTGCGCGGCACGAAGGCATTGATTTGGTACACCCCGACCTGCCCGGGCGCCAAACCGGCAAACTCGATTGTCAGATCCGAACTCCCAATCTGGACCGTCGGGGCCACCACGGCAACTGGCGCCGGCGAAGAGCTTGCGGCGGTACCAGCTTCTATTGCCGGAAGCGTATTGCCAAGACCCGTAAGATAGATCGTAATCGTATCTTCGCGGTGGATCGGATTAGACAATGTCACGAGTTCCTGATTCCGAGCACGGACGATTGTCGGCACCCCAGCCTCAAAACCAGCAACGGATGTCCTAAAGATACTGGGCGCATTCGGCAATAGGGTCAGATTGAAGTTGTCGCTGACGCCTCCCGGAGTTCGAAGGATCAAGGTGACGTTGCCCTCGATCTGATAGGGAAGTTGTGCGTTGATTTGCGAAGGAGAGACGAAAATCATCGGAACTGGCTGCCCGTTTACAGTCAAGCAGCTCTCCCCTAACGCCGTCGGTAATGGCAGTACGCTCGATGCTTGATTGACGGGACTGAGGTTGCTTCCGAAGATAGTCACAAGGCTACCGGGGGCGGCCAGACCTGTAAAATCCGCCGCGTTCACCAGCCGGTCGATCTGCGGCACCGATACGGCAGCATCGAATGCCCAAGGAATTACTGTGAGCCCACCGACCGTTAAATTTGCGATCGCTTGACGACCGTACAGCGGGGCGAGCGTCCGCGTAAAGACCGCGCCGGCCTCCCCGAGCAGGGGCGCCTCCACCAGCCGAACAGGGCGGATCTCCGATACATTTCCCGCCAGGTTTACCCGTTGAATCACCCCGGGGCTCGACAGGGACGGTGCAGTGGTGCGGATGCCGAGCTGATCGACGAAGGCAAAACCGGAGCTGTTGCCGCTCGAAGCATCAAACTGGCGAATGGGAACTAGCGACGAGTTGAACAGGCGATTACCCACGACGTACTGATCGAAACTCGACGCGGCTACAGCGCCGGACAGCGCCGAAGATTCCTTCCGGCCAACCGTGAAGGTATCAACATTTGCGTTGTAGAGAAGCAGGTTTCCGCCGGACTGGGCAACAAGAATCGACGACCCGTTGGGGCTCGCCACCAAAACAGTGTTCACGTCAATCTTGTTTTCGAATACCCCGAGCGACGGCAGTTCGGTGGCCGAGCGGGTAACCAGATCAACTCGGTCGATTGTGTTGTTCGGACCGGCGACACGGTTCGCGGCCAAAATCGCTCGACCGGATACAGCAATCGAGCGGGGATAGTGCCCGCCAGGCATCCGGACGGGAGCCTCCGCCTGCAACGTCTCCAAGTCGAAAACGCTAATAATCTGACTGTTGTTGTGTCCGACGAGGAGCCGGCGGCGATCGAATGTAATCGCAAGCTGAGTCGGCGTGTTTCCGGTTTTGAGCGTAGCAACTAAGCTGTGGGACTGCCCGTCAAACACAAGTACTTGGTTTCTATCTTGCCGAAGGACAAAGTAGCGGTCACGTACAGGGTCAGCCAAAATATCAACGAGTTTCCCAGGAATGTTGATCGACAAGCCACGCTGGTCAGGCTCTTTATTGTTCACCAGAATCCGAAGAGGCCTAGGAACGTTTACGGCTTCGCCGGAATTCAAGGTAAGAGTGCCGGTCGCCGTACCTTTGAGGTTCTGAAATGCTGCGGGATCCAGCCGGAGGGTTAAAGTCATCGGCGTTACACCCGAAGACGGGCTAACTGTGACCCCGGCCATCGATGAGGCAACACTAAACGGCACCCGAGCGCCTCCGGCGTCCGACACGACCACCTGACGGGTGAGGGATTGGCGCTCGCAAAACGAGGTCTGGAAAAGAACGTCTTCGACGGCAAACGACAGCCTGCGAGCTTGATGGAGCGATCCGATAGGAAAGATGGTCACACCGCTCTCTGACACAGAGTACATCGTGTTGCCATCCGAACTGATCAGACTCCGACCCGCCAGGTTCTCCGCAAGGCGCAAATTCTCAATCACCGCCAGATTATCGATGTCAACAACCTGCAAAATTGAAGGGGCGGCCGGCGTGGTGGCGCCACCTCCGGCTGCTTGGGTAGAGCTCACCTGAGCGTAAATAAAGCCCCGTGCCGAGTCCATGGCATGGCTTCCAACGTTTAAGATGCCTGCAGGGTCGGGGAATTGCGCAATCAGGCTTCCGGTCTCATCATGCATAGCCCATCCGGCAACGTAGCGGTTGCCCGTTCGATTTACGCTCACCACCCGCGGTCCCAGCGGAGGCGAAGAAATCCACGCTAACGCCCGCAAAGCCCTCGTCGTGACATCATAAGAGAACTCGATGGTCTGTCCGTCGGAGGTTCCGCCGGCGACCATACCGACGATCTTTGTGCCGTCGCCCGAGCTCGCCATGGAGCTGGCCACCACGTTGGTGGGGAAGTTTCCGACAGGAGTCGGAAGAGTCTTGGTGGTAACACCCTGAATCGTATCCAGCGTCTGGGTTACTCCGGTCGCGGGATCGAGTAGAACGAACTCACTATTGGTGACGATTAAGGCGCGATTATCAATCCCGAAGGCAACACCTAAAGGAGCCTGTCCCATGGAAAACGTCTGCCGCGTGTTGGTCGTCAGATTCAAGATCGAGAGCGAGTTCTGCGACGTGGCCGGAGCCTGAAAGTTGCCGTAGTGGCAAATGACCAAATAACGGCCGTCGGGAGATAGCGCCAGGGAGCTCGGATAGGGCGCAACGTTGATCGATGTCTGAACCGCTTTTGAACCGAGCGAGACGACATCGACCCGGTTGGCGGTGAAATTGGCGACATAGAGTACGCCGCGAGCTTCGTCGATGGCCAAGTCAGATGCCTGCCCTCCGATGGCGACGACTTGTCCAAAGGTTGCCGCGCTGAGCGTACCGCCACCCAGCAGTACAGACAGTAACAAGCAGCACAACCACGCTTGATAGCTCTGAGCAAATCTTACAGGCATAACACACTCCATCCATTTCGAATTCTTTCTTCTGACGTCCAGCGTTTCATCTTGGCCAAGCGGACCAATTGAGCCTATCTAGTGTGGCAACTGGATCGATCTACGAGCTGCAACTGCTGCGTTTTGGAAATGGCATCGCTGGCGCTAGCGCCGACGACACACACTCTACCTATTCTTCGGTCTTGCGCCGACGCAGAACGATTAGTCCGATAAAGACCGCCGCCAGCGACGCGCAAACGATACGAATCATTGATTCATCCATGGTGTTCTCCTTTTTCCTTTGTCCGCTCCCAATCTGATGTCGGGCCGGACACTCCAAACCTGTGTTCGCTAAATGCTATTCATCATCGGGAGTAGCTCCCGCATGATCTTGACGGCCATCGGACCCACCGTGACTACGAAGAGTGATGGCAGAATACAAAAGAAGATGGGGAAGACAAGCTTCACACCCAACTTTGCCGCTTTCTCCTCGGCAATTTG
>LNFE01000052.1 GCA_001464575.1 Acidobacteria bacterium Ga0077553
CTGCACGAGATCATCAAGAAAGTTTCTGGCACGAATCTGTACATCATGCCGGCCGGCGAGGCGGTCCTGAACCCGCTCGAACTCCTGAACCTGCGCGAAGTGAAGAGCATGATCGACCGGCTCCCTTCGCTCTTCAATTGGGTGATTCTCGACACCCCGCCGCTGTTGTTCGCCGCTGACGCCAACCTGCTGTCGACCATGTCGCAAGGAACGCTGCTCGTGGTTCGGATCGGGACGACGACGATCGATTCCGTCACCCGGGCGATGCAGTCTCTGTGCGAAAACAACGTGCTGGGTATTTCAGTCAACGGTGCCCGTCGCGGTGAGCTCTATAGCCGCTACACCTACTACCACTCCTACTACTACTCGACCGAAGCCAAGGCGCGCGAGGACGGCGAAGCCGACACCCTGGCGAAGGCCGAAGCGGCCGCCGAAAAGGCCGAGGATTAACCCGGCCGGCGAAGGCAGAGCGCGCTGTTCTTGCTGCCGAACGCGATACAGTTGGCGACGGCCACTTCAATTTGAAGTGGCCGTGCCGCGTTTGGCACGTAGTCGAGATCGCAATCGGGGTCGGGTGTCTCGAGATTGATCGTGGGAGGCACCATGCCATCGCGCATGCCGAGCAGACACACCGCCACTCCCGCCGCCCCGCTGGCGCCCTGCGGATGGCCAATCATGCTCTTCACGGAAGATCCGCAAAGCCGGTAAGCGTGATCGCCGAACGCCAGCCGCATGGCGCGGGATTCGATCCGGTCGTTCAATTGAGTGGACGTGCCATGATACTGCACATACTGGACTGCCCCCGCCGGGGCTCCAGCCTCGCTCAGAGCCATTTGCATGGCACGCGCCGGCTCTTCGCCACACTCTTCAAGCCGGACGCGATGGTAGGCTTCGCAGGTTGATCCGTAGCCGCCGATTTCGCCCAAAATGGTGGCGCCACGCCGCAGCGCCCGTTCCCGTTCCTCGAGGACGAACATCCAGGCGCCTTCCCCCAGCACGAACCCATCGCGATCACCGGAGAACGGGCGAGAGCCCCGGTGCGGTTCCTGATTCCAACGTTGCGTCATGATGCGCATCAACAGAAACCCGCGGAGAATCAGCGGCGCCAGCGGGGCGTCAGCGCCCCCGGCCAGCATGCAGTCGATCATGCCGCATTGAATCTGGCGGTAGGCATAGCCAATGGCGTCTGTTGACGAGGTGCACCCGGTCGACACGACGTGAGACATGCCCCGGAGACCATAGTGCATCGATACCTCACTGGCGAGGGTGCCGATGGTCGATGTCGGGATTACATAGACGCTGCACTGCTTCTGTTCGCCGGCGAACCAGTGGCGGTACTGCTGTTCGGTCCACTCCTGGCTGCCCCCGCCCGACCCCAGGACAATGCCAATGCCGCGGAGCTGGTCCATCGTCATGTTGGCTGTATCGAGGCCAGCGTGGGCCAAGGCTTCTCCAGCGGCCGCGCGGGCCAGCGGCGTCACCCTCGAAATATGCGGACGCTCCTTGGGGTCCGTCCAGGCCGTTTCGTCGAAATCGTCAATCTCGCCGGCGATCTGCACGCCGAACTCCGACGGGTTGAACCGGGAGATTCGTTTGACGCCGCTTTGCCCATCGAGGCATGCGCGCCAGAATCGCTCCCTTCCCAACCCGTTCGGGCTCATTGCCCCAATCCCCGTCACAACTACCCGCCTAGCTTCCACCCTGTTAGTATATGAATTTCGAATGGAGACAATTCCCCCGCCCCCTCCGCCTACCCCGGAAGAGCCTCCCGAACCACCGCCGTTTGTGGTGATACCTGCCCCGGCAGCCCCGATTCCGGTGGCCGAGCCTCCCCTACCCACTCCCGAAACGACCCACTTGCTTTTCGCCGGCATGGAGAGCGGGGTGTTAGGCGCCGTGCTGATGATGGTGTGGTTCGGCCTCGATTCCCTGGTGGAGCGCCAGCAGTGGTGGGCGATCTTGAATCTCTGGGGATCGGCCATTTATGGCAATGCTGTGTTCCGGATGAGCCTGGGCAAGGCCAGTCTGGCCGGGGCGGCGTTGCACATTTTTTTAGGCGGGGTGGCCGGTGCGGTGATCGCGCTGGCGCTGGGACGGATTCACCGGTTCGGTCTCGTTCTGCTGGGCGCCCTGGTGGCCGGGGTCGTCTGGTATGGCATCCTGCAACACGGTATCTTACGCTCGTTCAATCCGCTGATCGTCAGAATGACGCCCCAGCCGGCAACGCTCCTGGCCCATCTGCTCTACGCAGCCGTGTTGACCCGCATTCCAGGCCGCGGCATTAGCTTGGCGGCGGCCTGGGGACGGGAGCCGGACTAGCGAACGAAAACCGGCATGGGCAGCAGTTCGGCGATGGATTCGACGATCCTGGTCGGTTGGAACGGGTAGTCCGCCAACTGGGTTCGTTCCGTAGATCCCGTGAGGACGAGGACAGAACGGAAGCCCAAATCAGTGGCTCCGCGGATATCGGTCTCCATCGTGTCACCGATCATGGTGATCTCGTCGGTGGAGAGTCCCATCCGCTTCCGGGCGGCCCGCATCATGAACGGGTTCGGCTTGCCGACGTGGTAAGCCTTCTTGCCGGAGGCAGCTTCAAGCAAGGCAACAATGGCGCCGCAGCCAGGGCGGGGACCTTCATCGGTCGGGCACCACGTGTCGGCGTTGGTGGAGATGAGCCCGGCGCCATTCGCGATACAACGATGCGCGACTTCGCACATCTCATACGTGAGCGTGCGGCCCTCGCCGACGACGACAAAGTCGGGCTGGCTGCGGGTAATGGCGTATTGCACTTCGTTTAACGCCAGCAGAAGTCCACCCTCCCCAATGACAAAGGCGGTGCCGTTCGGCTTCTGCTGGTGCAGAAAAGCCGCGGTCGCCATGCCGGAGGTGTAGACATGCTCCTGGGTTGTATCGATTCCCATTTTCTGTAACTTAAAAACCACATCCAACGGAGTGTAGGTGGAGTTGTTCGTTAGAAAAAGGTAAGGGATTCGCTCTTCGTGGAGATGAGCAATGAACTCAGCGGCTCCCGGGATAGCCGTTGCCCCCCGGTAAACCACTCCGTCCATATCAATCAGGTAGCCACGTTTCATGCCCCATTATATAACCTGGGGTGTTGCAATCAGATTAGAAGCCGCGGCTGGGACGGTAGCCCGGCCGTGCGCGGACGCGATACTTCTTGCCGATATCGCCGACAATTTCCACTCCGATTTTCCGGAAACCATCGTTCGGATTCGTCTGGGGATAGTAGGTGACCGTGTAGGAGTTGCCGAGGTCTTCGCGGATGGATTCGAACGCTTCCACCTGTTTTTGCCAGGTTTTAGCGAAGTATGCCTTCCCGCCGGTACGGGTGGCGATCCGCTTGAAGACGCCCGCCGAGATGGCATCGCGGCTGGCTTCGGCGGTGGAAATCACGTAAATGGGAATGCCTTCGTCCTCGGCTACCGCGCGGACATCGTCCGGGGCGACCATGCTGGCGTTATCGGGTCCATTTGAAAATACGATCACCACTTTGCGCCCGGGAACCTTGGCGGCGTCCCGCAAGGTAAGGAGCAAACCATTATAAAGAGCGGCGTCATCGCCGGCGACCGCCTTGCGGAGGCCGAGAATCGCGTTGTTGCGGTCCTTCGTCAGGTCGGACGCCCGGGTCAAGTTGCGAGAGAAGGTATACACGGCGACCGAGTCTGCGCGATCGAGGCCGCGGACGAAATCGGCAATTGCGTCCGAGGCGTAAACGAAGCCGCGGTACATGTAGTTGGACGTATCGAAGAGAACGAAAACGTTGGTGCCAACAAAAGCGTCGGACTTCACGTCGGGTCCCGCCTTTTCCGCATCGCCGCCGGGGTTCAGAGGCTTCATGGTTCCATCCTCAAGAACCTGCATCACCGGCTTATTGCCTTCGGCGAACGTGTTCAACTTTTGCGGAATGCCGTCTTCCATGATGCGGAAGTCGGACGGCTTCAACCCGTTGACGTAGCGTCCCTTGCTGTCGGTGACCGTGAAGCCGAGGACGACCATGTCGACCTTGACGCGGAACGTGGGACGGCTGGTGTCTTGCGCCAGGAGATAGACTCCGGCGCCGGCGAACATCGCTAGTCCAAATCCAAATGCCACAATGCTGCGAAGAGACTTCACAACATCCTCCTAAGATCAGATTCTATTCGAGCCCGGCAGCCGAGGCTACCTTCGTCCGCTTGTTTACAGCATCATCCCCCACTTGCCGAAGGCTGCGCAACAAGGCAGGCCAATCTTCAAGGTGGGTGGCAAAGATTCGTTCGACGGTGCTGCGGGTCCACTCCGGAATCACGACGTTCAACTGGCCCGGGTTCATGTAGAGGGCGTCGGCGATGGATGCATAGTAAAGAGCGCTGGACTCCCAACTCTCGGCCATCACCCGGCTCGAGTACCCCATGAGCGTTGGAAACGTGCGGAGGTACAACAGCTCCGGCTGATAGCTGTTGGTCAGCGTTGGCTTGGGGGAACCGAACAATTTGCTGATCGATGCATAATTAACCGACTCCGGAGCGGCCTTGCCGAGGCGCCGGATTTCACTTGCAAGGTCCTGATCGCCCAGGCCTTCGACGCCGACGAGGCGCATCGCAAGGACGAACGCCTCCGCGGGGGTGACATTCTCAAGCGCTTTGCGGACGTCTCCATCGGCGAGGAGCCGTCCGACGAGACGCGCCCGGGCCGGTGGAGCCTGCTGCTGCAGAGTTTCGACGACGCGGATGCGGAGGGCTTCGTTTACCGAAGCTTCGGCAAGCAGTGCATCGGCGTAGCGGAGATGAAGCGCCGTGAAATGGAGCTGGTCCGGGGTGACCTCCCAATACCGGGGAACCTTTGCGCTTTGGACCATTTGCGGCACGAGATCACCCCAGATCAAGGCCTGCTCCCGGCTGGGGATGAGGAAGTTCTGCTCGGCTTCGGCGAGGGCATAGGAGAGGCTGACGAGCGAACCCACCAAACGGCCCCCGGCGCTCGCGGGCCATCCGGTACCCACTACCTCGGTGTGGCGCCACGTCTGGTTGGCTCCCTGCATGCCCAAAAAATCATGGCTGCGAACGAAGATGGGGTTGGTGTATAGGATCTGCGCTCCGGGCGGGGCGTAGTGAGCATAATTCAGGCCGACCAGCGTGTCCCGCAAGAGCGGAGCGAGGCTGGCCTTAATCTCGGCGAGCCGCTCGGGATTGCCCGCCGCCTTCTCAATGGCGGCCCGCAGGTTCAGTTTGCGCTGATTCTCTATATGCTTCTCGGCGTAATAGCCGAAGATCAGCGAGTTCTTCTCGACACCCGACAAGCCCGCGCGCGGCAGTTGCACGTCGGCAAGCCGTTGCGCCACGCGAGCGACAATGGCGGGATCGACTTTGGCGCCTTTGCCGATGGCGTCGAGGTGATCGGAGAGATCGAAGATCGCCTTAAGCGATACCAGCCGCTGGGCTTCGAACACCTTCATCAAATCCTGGACGAGGGTGATGTGCGCCTCACTTTCCATCTCATCATCGAAGCCGGCCAGCAGATCGAGCATGCGATCCTGCGGGGAAACTTCGGGGCGGGACTTGGTGGCGGCCAGGAGAGTCTTGACTCCTTCGACGCCGGCGGCGAAAACATCCCGTTCGGACTTGACCTTGGCGAAAGGACTCGTGATCTGGTTAAACACCTTGTCGGCTTCAGCCTCCGGGATGCTGCCTTGGCGCAGGAAAATCTGCCAGAAGCTGACTAGCGCTTGCAGCGTTCCGGCGGCGTCGGCACGAACCCCTTGGTCGCGAATCGAGGCTTCCGCGGTGAGCAGATCGAGGTAGGCGATGATCGTCTCGTCGGTGAGCCGAGGTGTTTCGTTCAGAACCGGATACTGGGCGCCGAAAGTTCGATACTCGCGAGCCAAGCGATCCACGGTGGCGGGGAGCAGCGGCTTTTCGCGCCGGCGATTCATGTCGCTCAGCGCCATATAGATCCGCAGCGGTTCGTTTTCCACCGCCTTGCGGCTGAGAGCGAACAGCGCTTCAATCACGTCGTCGGACTCTTTCCATCCCACGGCGGACTTAGTCAGTTTGCCGTCGTATTTGCCGTGGGGATGCTTGACGAAAAGGTTTTTCCACATTTCGACGTTGCCAGGGACATGGGCACTGCCGTCGGGGTCAAGGCGCAGGCGGGTTGTGAGTAAGAGGAGGTCGGTGTTGGCGCGGAAGACCGGCCGGGCCGGGCCGGGGCTGGTGAGGCGGCCCTTGACGGCGCCGTAGTAGCGGCGGAGACGCGCCGGTTGCGTCAGGAACTCTTGCACGGGGCCCGAGATGCGCGAAATGGAATCGAAGTAGCTGCAAAGCCAGCCATCGTCCTTGGCCACCAACCGCTCAAAGAACGCGGCGGGATCAGACGGGGAGGCACCCGCCAACTCGGCCCAGATGGCTTCGGCCTTCGGCCCGCCCGGGACGACCGCCTTGCCGTCGCGAATGTAGAACATGCCGCCAAAGAAGTCGAGTACGTGGGAAAAGGCCTTTAGGCGCGTCACGGGGATGCTGGCCTTCATCTTGTCCGCGGTTTCGCGGTCGAGCTTGGAAACGCCAAGATAGAGACGGCAAAGCTGCGGATCGCTCAAAAAGGCGTCGATGAACTCGCCCTGCACCTTCTCTTTAGCTCCCAGCCAGTACTCGGAGTTGTAAAGGATCGGCACGGAGGTGGGGGCAAAGGGATAAGAGAAGGGGCGATTCGAGCGGAGGGCGGTTTCGAGTTCGGCCAAGGGAAAGCCAGAATCTATAGTCAGGAAGGCGCGCGAGGCGTTGACGGTTTCAAGGACGACCTCCGCGCCGCAGGCACCGCGCATCCGGTAGCCAAGTACTTTGAGCAAGTCGGCTGTGACAGCGGACTCGCACTGGTCAATCTGAATCTTGCGGGCGTCGCCGGCCAGCTTGGCCAATTCGCGAGCCTGGGTCAGGTAGCGGACAACGAGTTTTAGAAACTCGGTCTGTTCGAGGCCTTCTGAGGAGTTAGCGGCTTGGTACCCATTGGTAACCACGTTCCGGGCCAGTGCCGGGAGAATTTCGTCTTCTGGAAGATCCGGAGAGAGTGCTGCCATGCGGTTGAACGACCGCAGCGGACCAGGGATGTCGATGGTGGTCCACTCCTGACCGGTGGTCCGCGGCTTGGACTGGGGAATTGCCTCTCCCAGGTCTTTCCCTCCGGCCTTGCGGTAAGCATCAAGATGAACGGCGGCTGCGGCGCGATCCCCGGTTAGAAGATCGAGGATCACCAGGCGCCGAGCGGTCTGTTTCCGGTCGCCGCCCGACTTCTCGAGCAGGCCGAAAAGTTTGGAGTAAGCGTCGCGGGCGGCGGGGTCCCCATGCCGGTCGAGAAATTCAGCATAGAAAGAGAGGGAAACCGGGTCGTTGGGACTATTCCGAACGGCTTCCGCGAGCAAATTGCGTGCGGCGGAACTGTTCCCCTTCGATTCCAGAGTGCGGACTTGGTTGGCCAAGTCTTGGGCACTCGAGATTCCGACAAATCCTGCAACGGACAACAAGAGCAATAGCCGCATCGTTTTACCGTCCCCTACACAATTTCAAACGCCAACAGAATTCCTACGATAACACCGTTAAAAACGGGAACGAGGCTCGATCGCCGGAGAGCCTCCATCGCCCAATAGAGTTAACAACTATGTCGGCTGTTGCAAAAAAAAGGAGAGCGCTCGGCGGAGCGCTCTCCTGAGGTGAGGAGAATGTACAACGAGGGAACTAAATCAGTGGACCAACTGTTCGCCCGAACCGGAGCCTGCCGTAGTCATCGGATCGGCCACGCGGGCTCGATCGGGGACGACCAGCGCTTGATAGCCCTGGGCTAGTTTGGTGCTGCCGAAGTCACTGACGAAGGCATAACCATGAGCGAATTGGAATTCACAGTTCACCATCATGTAGCCCTGGAAATTCGGACGGGCGCTTGAGATGGTGAAGGTCCACTGTTCGCCGCCTTGGAGTACGGGGCTAGCCAAGGGCGGGAACTGCGCTTGCGTGGCGGCGTTGAACGGGGTCGGGAAGAACGTGCCGATACACCGCCCCGTCTGCGGCAGCGTACCAAGGGTGTCCCGTGAGCTATTCAAGACCGAGACGCCGGTATCGAATCCCGCTTGATTGGTGAGGAACTGGAACAGCAAGGTAGTGCGGCAGGCATTGATGACAGCTGCGGCGATAGGCGTTGATGCGGCAGCGTGGCGGGGTAACGGATCTGTGGGCGACGCAGAAGCGCTGCCCGTCTGCGGGCCGAATCCACCGGCCACGCTGATCGTACCGGCTGAGGGCTGCGGAGCTCCTGAAAATGCGATTACAATTCCGAACGAAACTGTATCAACGGCATTTGCATCCGTCTCGAGAACTTCCCAGTTGACCTCGCCGTTTGCCGGAACGAGCTTCAAGCCGCCATTGGCGGTTGAATCTGCGGCGAGCGGCGTAAAGGGCTGGCCCGGAGTAGCCGTCAGGCGAGCTTTGGTTGAGGGTGTGGCGTCCGAACCGAGTGTGGACCCGATTGCCAGTTCACGAGTAGTGACAAAGACTTTCAGATTGGACGGGATGTTGGTGAAAACCGCACGCAGAATCGTACCGCTGTCGGCAACGCCGATCCGGTTGAGACCATTGATTGCAGGGAAAAGTGCGTTCGAAAAACCGCTTTCGGTGGCATATTCCGGAATCGGGTCATCCTGGGACAAAACCGATTGCGGGTTGGCTACTGTGGTCGTTCCGGATCGCCGCCGAAAGGACCGGGCGAAACCTGCTGTCTCCGAGAACTGGATCAATTGGCTGAGGCCACCGGGAACAGAATACTGAGCCGCGTTGTTGGCCGCCAGGTCGACGTTGTTGCCGGTGCAGGTCACAAAGCTTGGCGGAGTCGTCAACGGTGTGCCGGTGGCAGAGAGCAATTGCACGCTGACGCCCTGGCGTACGACCGCAATCGTCTGCTGGGGATTCGAGAACGTTCCAACTTGGGCACCGGTCAACGAAAGGAAGACGATGCCGGAGCCCGCCGACGGCAGATTGTTTGTGTTGATCCGGACATTCTTAAAACGGAGAGTTCTGAAGGCGTTCGGGCCTGGCGGATTCAGCGGAATATTCGACCACGAAAGAGAGTTAAACGACTCGTAGCGTCCCTGGAAGACATTATCGGTGTTGTTGCAAACAGCGGTGACGCAAGGCGCCTGGGCCGCGGGTGCGGGGTTGTCGATCAGCAGAACAGCTTCCGTGATGGGCGGCGTGGCCGCGGCGACGATACGGCTGGTGACGGCCGTATTGAAAAACATACTGACATTGACTGTGGGGAACGCTCCGGACGTTACCGGGGTACCTCCCGTGCAGCTGATCACAATATCACCGGCTAGTTCGGCCACGCCGCCTTGCCGGATTGTGGAGGCGGCCGGAGGCGTCGCGGTGCACGTCATAGTCTGGGCATAACCGCCGACCGAGAAAACAGTGAACGCTGCTCCCAGAAGAAACAGTGATTTCATGGACATAGCAAACTCCTTCCGGGGACAATCATTAGGACGAACCCCCTTCACGCATACTGTACCCTAAAACATTTCAGAATGGAATTGTTTGCTTTGAGGCCGGCGGCAAAGAAAAAGGGCCGGTCGAAGGATCGACCGGCCCAAAGCTATCCACCGACGCCTGTTGATTACTGGGCGAGGCGGAGAATTTCGGAGGCGATGCGGGCGAAAGCGTTCCCCAGGTCCGCCGAGGACGGCGCGAAGATGTATAGGCCATTCACCTTCGTATTGTCGTAGCTCGAAGCGCTCAGATCGTTAGCCATTCGTTCGAGCAATTCGTCGTCGACGCCCCCGTTGCTGCCGAGACCGATGGTATAGGTGACGATACCCAGGTCGGGGTTGTTGCGGGCAGCCCTCGCGGCATTGTCGGCGAGGTTCATGCCGATTCTGGCGATGTTGGTAGGACGGTCGAGGCGGAGGAACCCTTCGTAGGCGTGACCCGAACCGAAGGTCAGAAGGCCGGTCTGGTAGCCTGTAGTGTTCAATCCATTGGCATCTTGCCAGGGAACATAAGCGAGGTCGTAGCGGGCTCTTCTCTGCGCGATTGACATCTGACAATCAGTGCGTTGCGCGGAAGCAATCATCGGCTCACCCGTGAAGGAAGTCGCGACCGGGTTCACCAAGCCATTGGTGTCGCCGCTGGAGTTGTTGATGTCGCCACCGGTGATCACCCCAAGTTTGGGGGCAAACGAGCCCCATAGCGAATTGGTGCTGGATCTACCGTTATCGTCGCGGCACGTGCTTTTGGGAACGTTGCAAAAAACGTCGGTGCCTCCGCAAGGACCACCACTGTAATCGCGCCGCTGGTCGGCGAGGGTCTTGATCGGAAACCGCGCCGTGAACGCCGTAGGCACTCCATCGGTAAAGAACACGATCATGTTTAAGGCGAGCGGCTGATTGATGGTGACGAGTTGCTGGTAAGCGTTCCAGTAGGCCTGCGACGTATTGGTCCAGCCACTGCACGTCACCTGATCGATCGCAGAGGTCAGCAGGGCGCCCGGCGCCTTGAAATCCTTGGTGGGCGCGTACGCATTGAAGACACTGGCCCCGAAGCTGATCATGCCCAGGCGGTCGCGGCCGTTGACAAACATGTTGACGAAGGTCTTGGAAGCGGAGATCATGTCCGTGCAGGGCTGGCCCTGCATGGATCCGGACCGGTCGAGCACCAGAATCAGGTTCACGTCGCGACGGGAAGCGCGACCTGTCGAACTGGCCAAGGCGGCAGTGGTTCCGATGTAGCGCATGAAGTAGAGCGGCGCGTTGGCGGTGGCCGTGGCCGTGACGTTCAGGGTGTTCAGAGTAGCCTGGGTGACAGAGATCGTAGGCGTCGCGCTGGTCGTTCCCATGTAGCCGGGAGGGAAATTCGCGTTAAAGAAGGCGGTGCCTCGCTGCGTCGCGCTCGCCGTCTGTTCCGCCAAGGTTAGACCGAGATTCAGATTCCTGGCTGTCGCAAGGGCTGCGGCGTCGCAGGCGGAGCTTAGCTTAGCGCGAATCAAGTACAACATGCCGGCGTCGATGGCTAGACCGACAATCGGGATAGTGAAGATCAGCATGAATGCCGTGAGCATGACGGCGATGCCTCTCTCGCGGGCCGAGCGTGCTTTCGAAATGGGTACCAGGTGAGCCATCGGTTGTCTCCTTCCTTAAAAAATGCTGCGTTGGTAGACGTAGGTGTTCGTACGGTAGCCGGGCATGTCCAGCTCGGGCGTACGGAAGTAAGCTTCGGCGACGAAAGCGAACTCGCCATCCCCCAGATTCATCACCGCATCGAAGGCGTCCGAGCGCGCGGTCGAATTCGAGAGATAGTTGGCGGCTGTGATACTGCCGTCAGAGGTGATGATCGACGAAGCCGGAGTTCCGAAGCTGCTGTTGGTGAGGGTAGAGTTGCCAATGACGATCCGCTTGATGATGACGTGGCGATTGAAGTTTGGACAAGAAGCCGTGTCCGGATAGGCTGGAACACACTGCGTCGTGCCGGCCTTCATAATCTGCGTCAGGATCACCGTTCCGTTCCCTCCGCTCTCGGTCATTCCCAGCCCTCGCGCCACCCTAACTATCAGCGCCTTGTTCGCCGAAGTCGAAAAATCGACGTAGCGCATGAACATCGAACCGGAGTCACGCGCGACAACCGCGGCTTGCACCGACTTCGTTAAGCTCATGCCAACCGAAAAGACGCCGAACATGATCGGCAACAGAAAAACGATGACGAGCGAGAACTCGATTAGTGAGTTGCCTCGCTCGGAGCGTTTCGTAGAGTGTGAACTTGTCTGGCGCATCAGATACTCCTAACGGCAGGGCGGGGTGGAGGTGCCCGGCAAGCTCTCGGTGCGGTCCGCCGCCGTAACCGTGATGTTGAGTGGGGTGCTGTCTCGAATCAAGGGCGCAATCCAACGATGGCTGTAGTTTTCCACCGCAACCTCGACAATGTTACCCGCCGCATTGCTCCCCACCCCGGTAACGGTCAGGCTGAGGTTCGATGGCGGATGGTAGGTGACTTTGATCAGCGAATCGTGCGTGTTGTTCAGGAAACCGGCCGACGCGTTCTTCACCACCTGACGAATCGATGCGTCCTGGCACATGCCGGACATCGTCTGGTACGTCACCGCGTAGCGGACTCCCTCACGAACGGCGTGTTGAAACGTCGCCCGCATGAAAATCGCCAACGAGTAATCCGTAATCGCAAACAAGATCGCAAAGAGCGGAACGAAGACGAAGCCAAACTCCAGCATGGCGTTGCCGGACTGCTTTCGCCGCCGCACGGATTGGGAATTTGCTGACATAGGATCTGGGGCAGGGTGCCTAAGCTCAACAATAGAGTAGGGAATCGCCGGATCCAATGGAGCGCCGTACCTAGAAACGGTTCAAAATTGCCTTAGTGCTAGAGTACTGCCTGAGCAGACTTTGCCTTAGATGCGCGCCATAAATAGACCGTCCCAGCCACCGCGAACCCTAAGCTCATCCACTGCGTCAACGACAAGCCACCCTGCAGGCTCTGCTCATGGTGCCGGACAAACTCAACCAGAAACCTTACGGCCGAATAGACCGTCAGGTAAAGACCAATCAGTGTCCCCGGCCGTTGCGCCCGCCCCGACATCCGGTACAGAATCCCAAATAGAACCAACTCCGCCACCGACTCATATAGCTGCGTCGGATGCAGCGGCACCCCGAGCGGCGTACCACTGACCGCCGCCGCGTCGGGATTCGTATACCGAACCGCCCAAGGCCGTTCGCAGTAAGCGCCGTAGCAGCACCCAGCCGCAAAACAGCCCAGCCGGCCAATAGCGTGGCCGAGCGCTAATCCCGGCGCAAACACATCGGCCACGGGCAGAAAGTCCAGTTTTTCGCGCCGGACGTACCACCATGCGACGATCAGCGAAAGCACCAGGCCGCCCTGGAAGACCCCGGCGGCTTGCAGGGTTGCCAAGGTGAAGATCTCCTGCGGCCGCTGGGCGTAGTAGCCCCAGTCGAAGACGAACATCGCCAGCTTGGCGCCGATCATCCCCGCGAAGACGACGTACAGCACAAGATTTGTAATTGTCTCCGGGTCCATGCCTTTCCGCCGGCCCAGTCGCGTGGTTACCATCAGCCCAAGCAACACGCCGGTGGCCACAAGCAGCCCATAGGTCGGCAGAAAAAAGTCGCCCGAAGAAAACAGCTTAGGCAGCATGTTCTTCCCCGCGCTGCCGCCAGATATCCAACAGCAGTAAGCCCGCGCCGACGCAAATCGCGCTATCGGCAACGTTGAACACCGGCCACTGATACTCGCCGATGTAGACCAACAGGAAATCGGTGACGTAACCCCGCAAAACCCGATCCCACATATTGCCAAGCGCCCCGCTCAGCACCAGCGCCAGGGCCAGCCGGACCCAGTTCGATTGCTGATCCTTCTTTCGAAACGACATAGCCAGCATGCCAGCGACCACCAGGGTCACCACGCCCGAGAAGCCGATCAAGACGAGGGCCCGGATATGATCCGGCGCATCATTCAACAGGCTGAACGCCGCCCCCCGGTTCTGCGCATGGACGATGCTAAAGAAGCCGGGGATCACCGGGTAGGCGTCCCAAAAGTTGACGTGCGTCTCGATCAGGCGTTTGGTGGCCCAGTCGAGCGCAAAAACCGCCGGGACGATACTGACGATGGCCGCTTGGATTCGCGTCATAGACAACTAGACGGAGAACATCTCCTTTACCGCACCCGCGCACGAGCCGCACACGGTGGGCAGATCCGCATCGGCGCCGATGTCAGAGACAAATTTCCAGCACCGCTCGCACTTGCCGCCCACCGCGCGTTCCACTTCGACCGCGATCGGCGCCGTGCCGGAATTCGTCAACTCGACCTGCGACACAATAAACAACCCGGCCAACTCCCGGCGATGGGCGTCGAGCAGGGCAAACGTGGTCTCGTCAGCGGTGATCTTCACTTTCGCTTCGAGCGGAGCACCAATCAGGTTGGCCTGCCGGGCGGCTTCGAGAGGCTTGGTGACCTCGGGGCGCAGCGCCATCAGGCGGTCCCAATCGGCGAGTTTCGCGCGCTGGGCGTCGGGGATGCCGGCCGTCAGTTCCGCCGCCTCCGGGAAGTAAGCCAGATGAACGCTTTCCGTGTGGCCCAGGCTGCGCCAGATCTCTTCGCAGGTGAAGCTCAGAATCGGCGCGAGCAACCGCACCAGCGCATCGGTCAACCGGTAGAGCGCCGTCTGCGCGCTGCGGCGGGCTTGCGAGCGGGTGGCCGTAGTGTAGAGCCGGTCTTTCAAGACATCGAAATAGACGGCGCTCAGGTCGGACGTGCAGAAGGCATAACAGGCTTGATAGATCCGATGGAAGGCGTACTCTTCATACCAGCCACGGCATTTGGCGACCAGCTCTTCGGCCCGGACAAGGATCCATTGATCGATCGGTTCCAGCGCTTCAGCGGGGACGGCGTCGGTCTCCGGGTTGAATTCATGCAGGTTGCCAAGCGTATACCGGAAGGTGTTGCGGATCTTCCGATAGGCTTCCGTGAGCCGCTGCAGAATCTCGTCACCAAGCCGGACATCCTCCCAGAATTCGACCGAGCTCACCCATAGGCGCAGGATCTCCGCACCCGCCTGCTTGATCACTTTCTCCGGTTCGATGACATTGCCTAGCGACTTGGACATCGCGCGGCCCTTTTCATCGAGCGCCCACCCGTTGGTGAGACACCCGCGATAGGGCGCGTCGCCTTTCGTCCCCATGCCCACCAATAGTGAGGAGTGGAACCAACCGCGATACTGGTCGCCGCCTTCAAGGTAAAGGTCGGCTGGCCACGGCAGGTCGTAACGGTCGCACAGCACCGCCAGGTGGCTCGAACCGCTGTCGAACCAAACGTCGAGAATATCCTTTTCCTTTGAAAACTCAGCCCCGCCGCACTCGGCGCACTGGTATCCGGCGGGCAGCAACTCCGCCGCCGTCTTCTCGTACCAAAAATCTGCCGAATGTGTCTTAAACTGTTCGACGACCGCATCGAGAACCGTTCGGTCCTTGACAAGCTCGTCGCAACTCGTGCACGTGAAGGCGACGATCGGCACGCCCCACGTCCGCTGACGCGAAATGCACCAGTCGGGGCGGCCGGCGATCATGTTCGAAATCCTTTCTTCGCCCCAAGCCGGCATCCACTTCACGCGCTTGATGGCTTCGAGCGCTTCGTGGCGAAGGTTGTTCTTCTCCATGCCGATAAACCACTGTTCCGTCGCCCGGAAAATGGTGGGCTTATGGCAGCGCCAGCAGTGCGGATAGGAGTGCTCAATGGTCTTGTGCCCGGCCAGTGCGCCGGCCGCCGTCAGGATCTCCATCACCTTGGCGTTCGCCTGCCAAACGGTGAGGCCAATCAACTCTTCCGGCAAGTGCCCCGGTTCGGTTTCCGTGTGGTACAGCCGCCCGCCCGCATCCACCGGGCAGTAGACCGGCAACCCGTTCTGCAGCCCGACGATGTAGTCTTCCATGCCGTGGCCCGGCGCGGTGTGGACGATGCCCGTGCCCTGTTCGAGCGTCACGTGCTCTCCCAGAATGCCCTTGCTTTCGCGCTGGGCGAAGGGATGCGCAAACACCGTTCCATCCAACTTCGCGCCGGGGAAGCGGGCCAGCACGGTGTGGCTCTCCCAGCCGAGGTCCTTGGCCACTTGCGCCAGCAGACCATCGGCCACAATCATCACGCCCTGCGGCGAATCCACCGCCACGTACTCGAGACGCGGGTGGAAGCAAAGCCCCAGGTTGGCGGGAATCGTCCACGGCGTCGTCGTCCAGATGAGGCCGAACACCTCGCGCCCGGCCAGCGCGGCATCCACCGCGGCGGCGTCCGAGGTCAGCGCAAACTTCACCCAGATCGACGGGCTCTTGTGGTTCTCGTACTCGGTCTCGGCCTCAGCCAGCGCGGTGCGGCAGTTGATGCACCAGTTCACCGGCTTCAGGCCGCGGTAGATGTAGTCGTTGGCGTAGAAGTCGACGAACGCCTTCGCGATCGCGGCCTGATACTCCGGCGCCATCGTGAGATACGGATCGTCCCAGCGGCCGAAGACTCCAAGGCGCTGGAAGCTGGTGGACTGGAGATTGACGTACTTCTGCGCGTAAGCGCGGCAGGCGCGGCGGATCTCGACCGTCGACATCTGCGCCTTCTTCCCGCCGAGCTCGCCGTCGACCTTGATCTCGATCGGCAGGCCGTGGCAATCCCAGCCGGGGACGTAAGGCGCGTCATAGCCGGACATCGTTTTCGACTTCACGATGAAGTCTTTCAGCAGCTTGTTGAAGGCGTGGCCGAGGTGGATGTTGCCGTTCGCATAGGGTGGGCCATCGTGCAAAATAAACCGTGGTTTCCCCCGGCGGCTGATTCGAATCTGCTCGTAGAGCTTCCCCTCTGACCATTCACCGAGCAGCTTCGGCTCGAGGTTGGGCAGATTGGCTTTCATCGAAAACGCCGTTTGCGGCAGGTTTACGGTCTTTTTGAGGTCCAGCGAACTCCAATCCATAGTAAACCTCTATTATCGAACAGACCTGGCCGAATCCGTGAGGGCGAACATCGCCCGCCGAACAAGCGATGCTCTACCATCAAAGATATGCGGGCATTGGTTTTCTTCTTTGCGGTCGCGGCCCCGGCGCAGGTAATGATGTTGACGGTTGTGGGCTTCAACGGCGCGGGCAAGCAGATCTGCTCCGAACAAGGGCGCCTGGCGAATGAACCCGGCGTGGTGGAGACACCGCGGGCCTGTTTCGTCCGGGCCGAAAAGATCGTCGCCCGAACCCCGGCGGGTAATGAGCTGCCCTTCGCGGCTGTCCGCGGAGAGGACGTCAGCCGCGGCAAGGTCCTGCTGGGCTTTGAACTACCCAACCGCGGGACAGAGATGCTCTTTTCGGCCCAGCCCGTGCAAGTGCAGACGCGGAAGCCGCAGACCTTGGCGGAGTGGAAGCAGGGACTCGATGCTGCGGCCGAGGCCCACCTCAGGGCGGGGGCGCCCCTACTCGACCGAGGGAACGCCGCCGCGGCGATTCCCCATCTGCGGCGGGCCGTCGACAAGAAGCCGGACTTCGCCGAGGCCTGGTATCTGCTGGGCCTTGCCTATGAACGCACGGGGGCAGCGAACGACAAGATCAAGGCGTTTGAAAAAGTCTGCGCGCTCGACCCGTTTCATGTTGTGGCCGCGCGGCACCTGGTGGTGGCCTATTTGAATGAGAAGCGGCAGTTGGAGGCCCAGGCGCTGGTCTTCGATGTCCAAAAGACCAGCCCGTTCGTCGCCATGCAACTGCAGAACACGATCAATCTCTACAAGCTGGAGCTTACGATTTCTGGCGCAGGGCTTCCCGGCCAGCCTCTAAAGCAGCAGCAATAGCGTCGACGTCGTAGACGCAGCCGCCCCACGGCCCGCCGCTTACTTCTTGCAGCAGACCCCAGAGCCGGGTGTCCTTCGGCAGCAGGGGATCCGCTTGAATCCCGGGATGCGGCTCCCGATTCGACAGCAGCTCCGTGCCCGAGGCCGCGGTGCCGTCGGCGCCGAGCAGGTTCACGTGCCCTTCAAGCGAGTTGCGATCGATGATGATCTCAATCGTGTCGCCGTCCTGCAACCGGCCGATGGGACCGCCGGCCAGCGCCTCCGGAGAGACGTGGCCGATGCAGGCGCCGGTGGAAACGCCGCTGAAGCGGGCATCGGTGATCAGCGCGACGTGCTTGCCGAAGGGCAGGTGCTTTAGGGCGCTCGTCACCTGGTAGGTCTCCTCCATGCCCGAGCCCATAGGCCCGCGGGACATGAGCACCATAATGTCGCCGGCTTCAATCTTGCCTTCCTTAATCGCGCGAATGGCGGCCGGCTCACTCGTGAACACCTTGGCCGGGCCGCGCTTGCGGTAGACGTTGTCGGCGTCGATGACGGAGGGGTCAATCGACGTGCTCTTGATCACGCTGCCATCCGGCGACAGGTTGCCGGTGGGGAAACAGACGGTGGAGCCGATGCCGCGTGCGCGGGCGGAGTCGGCCGAGAAGATGACGTTGGTGGGGTCAATGCCGTCGCGGTCGCGCAGCACTTTGTGCAGCTCCGCGCGGCGTTCGCTCTGCTCCCACCAGTTGAGCGAGTCCTCGAGCGTGCCGCCGGCGGCGGTCTTGGCCTGCAGGTTCAGCAGGCCCATCTTCCGCAAATGCAGCATCACTTCCGGCACCGCGCCGGCGAGGAACACCTGAACCGTAGGATGGTTTCGCGGGCCGTTGGGTAGCGCGTCCACCAGACGCGGCACCAGCTTGTTGATCCGGGACCAGTCGTCCACCGTGGGCCGGCGCAGGCCCGCCTGATGCGCGACGGCTGGGATGTGCAGAATCAGATTCGTCGAGCCGCCGAAGGCCGCATGGGTCACCATCGCGTTCTCGAGCGCCGCGTCGGTGAGCAGCGTGGACATCGTCCAGCCGAGCTTGCCGAGTTCGAGTACGGCGCGGCCGCTGCGCTTGGCCATGTCGAGCCAAATAGGATGGCCGGAGGGGGCGAGCGCGCTGTGGGGCAGCGTCATGCCGAGCGCTTCGGCCACAACTTGCGCCGTGGCCGCGGTGCCGAGGAACTGGCAGCCGCCGCCGGGCGAGGCGCAGGCTCGGCAGCCCATGTCGGCCGCCTCTTCAAGGGTGATCTGGCCGTGCGAGAAGCGGGCGCCGATGGTCTGCACCTTGCCCGCGTCCTCGCCATCCTCGGCGAGCAGGGTGACGCCGCCGGGCACGAGCACGCAGGGCATATCGTGCTGCGCGGCCAGGGCCATCATCATGGCCGGCAGGCCCTTGTCGCAGGTGGCGACGCCGATTACGCCGCGACGCGTGGGCAGGCTGCGGATCAGCCGCCGGAATACCATTGCCGCGTCGTTGCGGTAGGGCAGGGAATCGAACATGCCCGGCGTGCCTTGGCTGCGGCCGTCGCAGGGGTCCGTGCAGGCGCCGGCGAAGGGCACGGCGCCCAGGCGGCTGAGCTCTTCGGCGGCGGCTTCAACGAGCAGGCCGACCTCCCAATGGCCGGTGTGATACCCGAGCGCGACAGGGGAGCCGTCGGGCCGGCGGATGCCGCCGTGGGTCGAAAGCAGCAGCACCTCGCGGCCGCCGAGTTTGGCCGGGTCCCAACCCATGCCGGCGTTGAGGGTCCAGCCGAACAAGTCGCCGGAGGGCCGGTTGAGAAGCATCTCGGGGGTGATGGGTAACTGGCCTTTGGGGCCAGGAACCTTGGTGCGGATATCGTAGAGCGACGCGTCGCCGGAATCGAAAATTGTGGACATGGGCTAACCCGACAGTCTATCGCGTGGAGTGATATGATCGCCGCCATGTCAACGACCCGCCGCTATTTTCTGGGCGCCGCCACCGCTGCCGCTTCGACCCGCGTCTGGGGGGCGAACGATCGCCTCCAGGTCGGTTTCATCGGGTACGGGCTCATTGGGGCGCAGCACGTTTTCGACTTCAAGAACCAGCGCGATGTCGATATGGCCGCTCTGGCGGAGACCTATCAACCGCGCCTCGAAGAGGGCCTGCAAGCCATGGGTGGCAAGCCGCGGGCGTACAGCGACTTTCGAAAACTGCTCGACGACAAAGAGCTGCAGGCGGTCGTCGTATCAACGCCGGACCATTGGCACGCGTTGATGACGATCATGGCGTGCGGCGCGGGGAAAGATGTCTACGTCGAAAAGCCCATGACGCTGTTCCACGCCGAAGGGCAGTGGATGATCAAGGCCGCGCGCAAGTACAACCGCGTAGTGCAGGTGGGCACGCAGCAGCGCTCCGGCCGCCACTACGCCAAGGCCAAAGACCTGCTGCGCGAAGGCGCGATCGGCAAGATCCACCACGTGCGCATGCAGGCAACGCGGAACGTAATGCCCGGCTTCGGCTCGCCTCCCGGCGGGGCGGCCCCGTCGAACTTCGACTACAACATGTGGCTGGGGCCCGCGCCGATGAAGCCCTATTCGCCTCACCGCGGGATCTATCACTTCCGCTGGTTCTGGGATTTTTCGGGCGGGCAGATGACGAATCTGGCCGCGCATTCGATCGACATCATGTATTTTGCGCTGGCGCCCAAAGGACCGCAGTCGGTGGTGAGCGTCGGCGGGCGCTATGCCCTGGAAGATGATGGCGAAACGCCGGATACACAGGACGCTCTTTTCGCCTTTCCCGGCTGGTCGGCCGCCTGGCACCATCGCGAAGCTTCCCGCGGGACGCCGCGCAGTGGCTCGCTCGAGTTCTTCGGGACCAAGGGTTCGCTGGTCATCGACCGGGGCGGCTTTCAGATCGTGCCGGATATGAAAGTGGACCCGGCGAACAACATTCCGCGATTCAAAGGAACGCCGGGCGGCGGACCACAGAGGAGTGATGCGCCGCCCGAGCCGTGGACGCAGGCGATGAAGGTGCCGGGCTCGTCGGATGAGCAGTTCGACCTGCACGTGCGGAATTTTCTCGATTGCGTGAAGACGCGGCAACGGCCGGTGGCCGACGTGGCCGATGGGCACGCCGTCGCCACCGCCTGCCACTTGGCGAACATCTCGCTGCGCGTGGGCCGAAAGCTGACCTGGGACGCCGAGAAAGAGACCATCGTCGGCGACGCCGAGGCGGCGCGGATGCTGACGCGGCCCTACCGGAAGCCGTGGGACCAGGTGCTGGCCAGCTACAAGCTCTAGTTGGCGAATTGTTCGAGGTCGCTTCGCTTTTCAAAGAAGCGGGCGATGCGGCCTTCGGCGTCGACCAGAACGGCGCGGGGCCGCGGCCCTTGGCGGAACCAGGGGAACTGCGAACGGATCTCCGACTGCGTTATGCGGCCAGACACGAACGGTTGCGGCTTGCCGAGCAGGTCCTTCAAGATGGCGTAACGCTTTTCGTCGCTCAGGGCGAGCACCGTGTGCTTGGCGGCCAGACGGGCGGGGAGTTCGGTGCCGCCGAGACTATAGAAGTAGACCAGCACCGGTTTGCCGCGGAAGGAGTCGATGTCGTCCATTTTCTCGGACGCCGTGCGTTCGAAGCGCAACAGCGGCATGGGGTCGCCGACGGCGAATGTCGCGAAGGTATTGATGGGCACCCCGGGTTTCTGCTTCGAAAACCGGATGCCCATCCAAATGGCGCCACCGTAAAAGACGATGGCGGCGAACAGACCTGCCAGAGCTAGTTTTTGCCAGTTAGCCAAGGAGCTTCTCAAGCTTGGAGCCGGGGACAATGATGGTTTCATTGCGCTCCGGGCCGACAGAGACACAGCCGACTTCGACGCCGGTTTGGGCGGCAAGAAAGTCGAGATAATGGCGGGCGGCGGCGGGGAGGTCCTCAATGCGGGTGGTGCCGCGGGTGACGGTCTGCCAGCCGGGCAGAGTTTCGTACACAGCTTCAATTCGTTCGACGACATCGTTGGCCGCGGGCATGCCTTCGATGAGTTCGCCGTTCACTTTGTAGCCAACGCAGACGGGGATTTCGGCGAGTTCGTCGAGCACGTCCATCTTGGTGATCACCAGGCTGTCGAAGCCATTGACGGTGGCCGTGTACTGCAGCAGAGGCACGTCGAACCAGCCGCAGCGGCGGGGTCGTCCGGTGACGGCGCCGAACTCTTTGCCGGCCTTGCGGATCTGCTCGCCGACTTCGGTATGGTCTTCCGTCGGGAACGGGCCGCCGCCTACGCGGGTGATGTAGGCTTTTGAAACGCCGATGACGCCATTGATGCGCGTCGGGGCCACGCCCGCCCCGGTGCAGGCGCCGCCGGCGGCCGCGCTGGACGAGGTGACGAAGGGGTAAGTGCCGTGGTCAATGTCGAGCATGGTGCCTTGTGCGCCTTCAAAGAGGACGCGCTGGCCGCCCTTCATCGCCTTAGCGAGAAGCAGCGACGTATCGCAAACCATCGGGCGGATGCGTTCGGCGAAACCTTCGTATTGTTCGCGCAGGGCGGCGACGTCGAGCTCCCACGGGATGCCGAACGCGTCGGCCATTGTTTTCTTGTCATCGGCGAGCGCGGTGAACAAGCTGCGGAAGATTTCGCGGTCGCACAGATCGGCGATGCGGATGCCGCGCCGTCCGATTTTATCTTCATAGCAAGGGCCGATGCCGCGCGAGGTGGTGCCGATGGCGGTACGGTCGGTCCGCGCCTCGCTCATCTTCTCGACGATGCGGTGGAAGGGGAAGATGACGTGGGCGCGATCGGAGATGCGCAACTGTTGGAAGACCGGCAGGCCGGCCTTTTCGAGCGTCGCGATTTCGTCGAGCAGGGCGGCGGGATCGATGACGACCCCGTTGGCGATCACCGCCTGAACGCCGGGCCGGAGGATCCCGCTCGGGATCAGCTTCAGCACGAATTTCTGTTCACCGATATAGACGGTGTGGCCGGCGTTGTGCCCGCCTTGATAGCGGGTGACGATGTCGAATCGCTCAGAGAAAAGGTCGACCATTTTCCCTTTGCCTTCATCGCCCCACTGCGCTCCCAATACGATTATGTTACTCATGAGCAAACCAAATCTTTAATTCTACCGCACTATGCTAACCTCGAAAGGATGCAGCTTTGCGATATTTATCTGGGGCTGGGCGAAGCCACGTTCCGGGATCTGCTGAAACAAATCAGCCTGGGGAAGCTTCGGACGTACCAGCTTTTCGAACGGATTAAGCTCCGCCTGCGGGTGGTGAAACTGAACGGAGAGTCGCTTCTGAAGAGCGCGCCCCGGCAATGGGCCCGCTTGCAGGATGAGCGCGACGGCGACCTGGCGATGGACCTCTCGCAGGCCATTCTCGTCTCCCATGTCGATACGTTGATCGTTCCCGTGCTGAACTTTCTGGGCGTGCCGCACACCGAGGGCTTCTTCGATAAGGATGCCGACATTTCGGCGCACCTGACCGACGGCTGGCAGCAGCGAGTATGGGAAGAGTTCTCGGGAAAGTTGCCCAAGAGCGTGCTTGTGTTCTACCTGAACCATCTGGCGATGGAGATGTCCGAGGGCGCGGAACTGTTCGTTCCCGCGGGGCAGGAAGGGAAGTAGGCATGTCTCCTGCGCAGGCCCTTCACGCCGCGATTAAATCCGGCGACGAGGCCCGCATCGCGGAACTGCTCGACGCCGACGCGTCGCTGGTCCATGGGGGCGGCGCCGCGGGCATCCCGCCGCTGATGCTGGCGGCATACAGTGGCAGGCGCGAAGTGGCCGCAATGTTGCTCGCGCGGGGTGCGGAGTTGGACCAGTTCGCCGCAGCGGCCCTGGGGCACGTCAGCGTGCTGCGGGAACTGCTGGGCGGGCCGGATAAGCCAGTGAACATGCATAGCTCCGACGGCTGGACGGCACTCCATTTGGCTTGCTTTTTTGGGCAGTTCGACTGTGTCGAGGCGTTGCTTGAACTGGGCGCGAGTGTGAAGACCCGGAGCGCCAATACGATGGGCAACACGCCGTTGCACGCGGCGGCCGCGGGACGGCATCGCGAGATCTGCGCGCTGCTGCTATCGCACAACGCGGAAGTGAACGCCGAGCAGGCGGGGCTCTACACCCCCTTGCATTCGGCGGCGGCGAATGGCGATGAAGATCTGGTGCGTCTGTTGTTGGCGCACGAAGCCAACGCGAAGGCGAAATCTGAAAAGGGTGAAACTGCGCTGGATATGGCGCGTGCGCGAAACCACGGCGGGGTCGCGGCGCTGCTGGAGCGCTTAGGGCGAAGCGCGCATCGCCGCGGTCTCGACGGCCGATGAACTCGAAGCCATTCGCGTCGAGGTGCTCGGCCGGAAAGGCAAGCTGGCCGAGGTGTCGAAAGACATGGGCAAGCTGTCGCCGGAGCAGCGTGGCGTGGTGGGTAAGCTGCTCAACGCCGCCAAGCAGACGCTCGAAAATGCGCTGACCGAGCGGAAGAACGCCTTCGAGGCTGCCGCGCTGGCCGCGCGCCTCGAACGCGAGTGGGTGGACCTGACGGCGCCGGCCGCCGGCGCGGGGCTGGGGAGTCTGCATCCGTTGACGCAGATTCAGGCCGAGATTGAAGACCTATTTGTTTCGCTCGGCTTCACGGTGCTCGATGGTCCGGAGGTCGAAACCGAGTTCAACAACTTTGACGCGTTGAACATTCCGCCCGACCATCCGGCGCGCGACATGCAGGATACGTTCTGGCTGTCGAACGGGCATCTGCTGCGGACGCACACGTCGCCCGTGCAGGTGCGCGGCATGAAGAAGCTGGGGCCACCGCTGCGGATGATCGCGCCGGGGCGCGTGTTCCGGAATGAGGAAGTCGACGCCTCGCACGAACACACCTTCTATCAACTGGAAGGCATGATGGTGGACAAAGACGTCTCGGTCGCCCACCTGATCTACTTCATGAAGACGCTGCTTTCGGCGATCTTCAAGCGGGACGTGACGGTGCGGCTGCGGCCGGGCTACTTCCCGTTCGTCGAACCGGGCTTTGAACTCGATATTCAGTGCCTGATCTGCAACGGCGCAGGGTGCCCGGTGTGTAAGCAGTCGGGCTGGGTGGAGCTGCTGCCGTGCGGGTTGGTGCATCCGAATGTGCTGCGCCTGGGCGGGATTGACCCCGAAGAGTACAGCGGCTTCGCGTTCGGCCTGGGGCTGACGCGGCTTGTGATGATGCGCTACGCCATCGACGATATCCGGCAGCTGCAAGGCGGCGACCTCCGCTTTTTGACCCAATTTTAAGGAAGCCATGAAGTTCTCCTACAACTGGCTCGCTGAGCACATTGACGGGTTGACCGTGCCCCCGGCCGAGATCGGCAAGCTGATCACGATGAAGACGGCCGAGTGCGAGGGCGTCGAAGCGCATGGCGCTCATTTCGATCATGTGGTGATCGCCAAGGTGCTGACGGCGGAGCCGATTCCGGGGACGCATCTTGCGGTGACCTCTGTAGATACGGGCCGCTACGGGGTGAAGCAGGTGGTGTGCGGCGCGCCGAATTGCCGGGCGGGGATATTGACGGCGTACGTGCCGCCAGGGCATTTGGGCGTGACGACCGCGAAGCTGCGCGGCGTGGATAGCGACGGCATGCTGGCGTCGGCCAAAGAGTTGGGGATTTCGGCCGAGGACGAAGGCATTATCGAGTTCGCCGAGGGCGAGCCGGGCTCGGCGATTCCCGGGTGCACGGCGGATACGATCGTCGAGATCGACAACAAGTCGTTGACCCACCGGCCGGACCTGTGGGGCCATCACGGCATGGCGCGCGAAGTGGCGGCGATTGCGGGGCGGCCGCTGAACCCGATCGCAGCGGACCTGCCGGCGGGCGAACCGGCTGTGGAGATCGAGATTCGCGATCCGAAGCTGTGTCCGCGCTTTTCGGCGTTGCGCTTTGAGAATGTGACGGTGCAGCCGTCGCCGTTGTGGCTGCAGCAGCGGCTCGAATCCGTGGGGCTGAACCCGATCAACAACATCGTCGACGTGACGAACTACCTGATGGCGGAGTTGGCGCAGCCGATGCACGCCTACGATGCGGCGAAGCTGCAGGGCGGGAAGATTATCGTTCGGGTGGCCGAGGAGGGCGAACCGTGCCCGGCGCTGAACGGGCAGACGTATACGCTGGATTCGTCGCATCTGGTGATCTCCGATGCCGGCGGGCCGGTGGGCATTGCAGGCGTGATTGGCGGCGGGCCTTCGGCGATCAGCGAAGCGACGACGACCATTCTGCTCGAAGCCGCGAACTTCCATGCGGCCTCCATCCGGAAGACCTCGACCAAGCTGAAGCTGCGGACCGATGCGTCGATGCGCTTTGAGAAGTCGCAGGATCCGGCGAATACCGTCCGGGCGCTCGCGCGGGCAAAGTGGCTGCTCGAGCAGGTGTCACCGGGCATCCGTCTGGTGGGTGGCTTGGCGGATCTGTACTATCCGCTACCGGAAGTCGCGCCGATTGCGTTCGATCTCGATTGGATGCGGCGGAAGCTGGGCAAGCCGGATTTGACGGCGGCCGAGGTGACCGGAATTCTGACCTCGATCGCCTTTGGCGTCACCGAGGCCGACGGCCACTTCACGGTGACCGTGCCGAGCTGGCGTGCGACCAAAGATGTCTCGTTGAAGGACGATCTCGTCGAAGAAGTCGGCCGGATGATTGGCTACGCGAACCTGACGCCGGTGCCGCCGCTGGTACCGAGTGTGGTGCCGCCGCTGCCACCGGAGCGGGCTTATCTGCGCGGGTTGCGGCAACTGTTGACGGCGCAGGGCTACACCGAGGTCTATAACTATTCGTTCGTGAACGAGGCGCAGGCGGCGGAGTTGGGTCTGCCCATCGAAGATCATGTCCGCGTGGTGAACCCGATTGCGCAGGGCCAGGAGTTGCTCCGGACGAGCCTTTTGCCGAACATCAAGCGCAATATCAATGACAACGCCCGCGAGTATGAGTCCTTCCGCCTGTTCGAGATCGGCAAAGAGATTCATGCGCGGGGCCGGGAGCTGCCGGAAGAGATTCCGCACCTGGCGGCCGTGAGTTTTGAGAAGCACGGCGACGGCGTCGCGAACCTGTTTGAATTGAAGCGGTTGGCGGGGACGATTGTGCCGGGCTGCACGTTGGAGCCGGTGGAGGCGCGTCCCTTTGAACATCCGTTCCGTTCCGCAAACGTTACTTTACGAAACGAACCCATTGGGCGGCTGTTTGAGCTGCACCCTTCGATGGTGGAGGTAGGCCGGGCGGCGGTGCTGGATTTGGACCTGACGCGGGTACAGGCGTTGCGGACGGCGGCGGGCAAGTATAAGCCGTTGCGGCGGTTCCCGACGAGCGCGTTCGACCTCACTGTGCCGACCGCGGAGCGGGAGTTGGCCGGGACCGTGCTTGGGTTCATTCGGGAGCATTCGGGTCCGCTGACGCTGGATGTCCGCTATCTGTATGATTACAAGGGAGATAAAGGCCGGAGTATGACTTTCCGGATCACCCTGGGTGCGGCGGACCGGACCTTGACGGGCGAAGAAGTCACCGCGATCCGCAGCCAGTTGCTGGCGGCGGTCGCGGCGAAGTATCAGTAAGCACTGGCTGGACTATAAGCCGGTTTCTGTACCTCGCTTGCGCGAGGCGGCAGTCATTCGTCTCGACCTGCTATTGCTAGCAGGCTCTAGCTGCCTACCCGGGGATTGTAACGGGACGGGCCGCCCCTCTCCCCCTATTTGGCATTGCTCCGCGTGGGGTTTGCCCTGCCATCGACGTTACCGCCGACGCGGTGCGCTCTTACCGCACCTTTTCACCCTTACCCGGCCAAAAGACCAGGCGGTATATTCTCTGTGGCACTTTCCGTAAAGCCGCCTTCACGCGGCCCCCCCGGCCGTTAGCCGGCACGTCACCCTGTGGAGACCGGACTTTCCTCCAGGCCCACTTTGCAAGCAAAGCGAACCCAGCGACTGCCCGTCCAACCAGTGCAGCCTTCATGATGACACACTGAAACGAATGCGGAAGCTTTTGTTTGTTCTCCCACTGTTGTTGCAGGCTCAGGAACCGATTGCGGAAGACCGGGGGGCGGCGGGTTTGCGGCGGGCGCAACTGTCGGCGAAAACGTCGATTCGCGCCATGCATATCGCGGCGCATCCGGACGATGAGGATGGGGCGACCATCACGATGCTCGCGCGGAAATACGGCGTGAACATGTCGATGTTGATCCTGAACCGGGGGGAATCCGGCGCCAACCTGGTGACCAACGACTTCTTTGACGCGCTGGGCGCGCTGCGGACAGTGGAGGTGCTGAAGTCGGCTGAGTACTACGGCGCGCGGGTGTTCTTCACGCGGTTTATCGACTACGGCTACTCGAAGAACGTCGGCGAAACGTTTCGGCAGTGGAAGCGGGAGGAGGTGCTGGCGGATATGGTGCGGATCATCCGCGCGGAGAAGCCGCATATTCTGATTTCGCGCTGGTCGGGGACGCCGCAGGACGGGCACGGCAACCATGAGGCCTCGGGAATTCTGGCGCAGGAGGCGTTTGCCGCGGCGGCGGACTTGAAGCGCTTCCCGGATGCGGGGCCGGCGTGGCAGCCGTTGAAGCTTTATGTGGGGACGCGGAATCCGTTTGACGGGTACACGATCAAGACCGAGACCGGGGAATACGACCCGGTGCTGGGCCGGAGCTACGCGCAGATTGCGCGGGAGGGGCTGCGGTTTCAGCGGTCGCAGGCAACGGGCGGGGCGGTGGGGCGGCCGGGGCCGCAGTCGAGCTACTACCGGCTGACGCAGTCGAAGGTGGGGATGGCGGAAAAGGAGCAGAGCTTTTTGGAGCGGATTCCGGATGCGCCGAACCCGAGTCCATGGCCGGAGCCGGGGTTGACGGTGGAGGCGCGGGTGGATCCGCGAAACCCGGTGTCGGGCCCGTTTGCGGCGTTCCGCCCGGCGGAGACGTTTGCGGTGGCAGTGCCGGGGCAGACTTTTAAGGCGACCGTGAAGCTGCACGGGGCGACGGCGACGAAGATCGAACTGCTGGCGGCGCCGGGGTATCAGATTACGGAAAACGAACCCGGGCGGTTCACCATCAAGGTGCCGGAGGACGCGGCGTACACGAAGGCGTATTGGAGCCGGGCGTCGATCCGGGAGCCAAAGTATGAGTTGGCGGGCGACTTTGCGAGTCCGCTGCCGGCGCCGCCGGTGCGGGTGCGGGTGCATCATGCGAAGGGTGTGATCGAAACGACGTTGCAGACGTCGTCGGTGGACGCGACGCAAATTGAGCATCTGCACGACTTAGCGGTGGGGCCGCCGATTACGCTGCAGTTTCCGACCGACGCGGGGATTCTGCCGGTGACGAAACGAAGCCATCAGGTGCAGGTGCTCGTTGGGACCAACGTGGATGGTCCCGCGGCGGGGACGGTGCGGCTGGCGCTGCCGGCCGGATGGAAGGCGGAGCCGGCCGAGGCGCCGTTTTCGTTCCAGCGGGAGCGGGAGCAGGCCAAGGTAACGTTTACGCTGACGCCGCCGGCCGGATTGGCGGCGGGGGAGATTGCGGTGCGGGCGGTGGCGCGGTACCAAGGCAAGGAGTACGACGCGAGCTTTCAGCCGGTGACGTACCCGGGGCTACGGACCATTTATCTGTCGAAGACCGCGGTGCACCGGGTGCGGGCGATGGATGTGCTGGTGCGGAGCGGGTTGCGGATCGGCTACATCATGGGTTCCGGCGATGACGTGCCGGAGGCGCTGGGGCAGTTGGGGGTGCCGTACGATGTGATCGCGCCGACGGCGGACTTCAGCAAGTACACGACGATTCTGCTGGGGATTCGGGCGTATGCGGTGCGGCCGGACCTGCCGGCGAATAATGGGCGGTTGCTCGAATTCGCAAAGAACGGTGGCACGGTGATTGTGCAGTACAACACGCCCGAGTTCGATAAGAACTATGGGCCGTATCCGTATTCGATGGGCCGGAACCCGGAGGAGGTGAGTGAAGAAGATAGCCCCGTCCGGCTGCTCGATCCGCAGGCGCCCGTGTTCCGCGGGCCGAACCAGATCACGCCGGCCGACTTCGACGGTTGGGTGGAGCAGCGGGGCAGCAAGTTCTTCACAACGTGGGATCCGCAGTACAAGGCGCTGATGGAGACGCAGGATACGGGCCAGGCCCCGCAGCGGGGAATCTGGCTCGAAGCCACGTACGGAAAGGGCAAATGGGTCTATTGCGCGTTGGCGTGGTACCGGCAGTTGCCGTACGCGGTGCCTGGCGCGACGCGGATCTTTGCCAACCTGATCTCCCAATAGTTGCAGCCATTTGACAGTCTTGCGTTTAGCGCGTTAGCGTAAGAACTTCCTTCTCCGTCGAAGTGCTCGTTTCATATCCCTATGACGATGACTGGCAGTGCCATTGAACGGCGGAAATTTCCGGCTCCCTTCGAGAACTACGAACTCGGCGATCCGTTCGACGAGATGTTTCATTCATCCGGGGCCCCGCGACAGCACTATCAGGAGATCTACGATTTTCTGCTCGACCTGCCCGCCGATGAGTTGAAGCTGCATAAACAGGCGGCCGACCAGACGTTTCTGCACCAGGGCATCACGTTTACCGTATACGGCCGGGACGAGGGCACCGAGCGCATCATTCCGCATGACTTGCTGCCGCGCATCATTACCGCGCAGGAGTGGGGGAAGGTGGAGGCGGGTCTCGAACAACGGATTCATGCGTTGAATCTGTTCTTGAAAGACATCTACCACGAGGGCAAGATCCTTTCTGACGGGGTGGTGCCGCGGGAGATCATTTATAGCTGCAAACACTTCCGGCGTGAGATGCGCGGGGTGCACGTACCGAAGGGCAACTACCTGACGGTGGTGGGTACGGACCTGATCCGGCTGCCGGATGGGGAGTTTGTCGTGCTCGAAGACAACCTGCGGGTGCCTTCGGGCGTCAGCTACATGCTGACTTCACGGCAGGTGCTGAAGCGGATCTTCCCCAAGCTGTACCAAGCGTGCGGGGTGCGGCCGATTGACCATTACGGGCAGGCTTTGTTGGCGACGCTGCGTAACCTGAGTCCGGAGGGGCGGCCGGAGCCGACGGTGGTGCTGCTGAGCCCGGGCGTTTACAACAGCGCCTATTTTGAACACTCGTTTCTGGCGCGGCAGATGGGCATTCAACTCGTCGAAGGCCGGGACCTGGTGGTGCACGACAACATTGTCTATATGCGGACGACGTCGGGGCTGCGGCGGGTGGATGTGATCTACCGGCGGATTGATGACGACTTTATCGATCCGTTGTCGTTCCGGCGGGATTCGATTTTGGGCGTGCCGGGCCTGTTCAACGCCTATCGTACCGGGAACGTGACTCTGGCGAATGCCATTGGGACCGGCGTGGCGGACGATAAGGCGCTGTACGCTTACGTGCCCAAGATCATTAAGTACTACCTGGGGCAAGACGCGATTTTGCAGAACGTCGAGACCTTCCTGGCTTCCGATCCTACCGAGCAGAAGCATATCCTGGCCAACCTCGATAAGTTCGTCGTCAAGGCCGTGGGCGAGTCGGGTGGTTACGGGATGCTGATCGGCCCCCATTCGACCAAGGAGCAGCAGGAGGAGTTCGGAAAAAAGATCATTGAAGACCCTAGGAACTACATCGCGCAGCCGACGATCAGTCTTTCGACGGCGCCGTGTTTTGTCGAGGGCGGCAACATTGAACCGCGGCACATCGACCTGCGCCCGTACATTCTGTACCAGGGCGAGAAGTCGGTGATCGTACCGGGCGGGTTGACCCGGGTGGCTTTGCGGAAGGGTTCGCTGGTGGTGAACTCCTCGCAGGGCGGCGGCAGCAAAGATACCTGGGTGCTGAACTAATGGACATGCTTTCGCGCGTTTCCGACTCCCTTTATTGGATGTCGCGTTACCTGGAGCGGGCTGAACACACGGCCCGGGTTTTGGAAGTTCATCTGGGCCTGCAACTCGAGTCGTTTTCCGCGGCTAGCCAGGAGCATTGGCAGCGGATGATTACGTCGCTGGGCCTGGAGCCGCCCGAAGGATTGAGTGATAACGATCTGGTGCAATGGGTTTGTTTCGACCCGTCGAACCGGCTGTCGATTGTTTCGAGCATCGCCTTTGCCCGGGATAACGCCCGGCAGGTGCGCGAGCACACGAGTTCGGAGATGTGGGAACAGATCAACATGCTGTTCCACCATGTGCGGTCGAACGCCCTGCAGGAGGATTGGGAGGCCGAGCCGGTGGACTTTCTGCGCAGCGTGCGCGACGGCGCCCATCTGTTCCAGGGCATTACCGACTCGACGATGAGCCATGGGCAGGGCTGGCAGTTTATCCAATTAGGCCGGTTTATTGAACGGGCCAGCGCGACGTCGCTGTTGCTGGATGAACACTTCAAGCATTTTCAGCCGGCAGGCGCGGCGACGATCGATTTCCAGGAGCACTCCGAGTGGATTGGTTTGTTGAAGTCGCTCACGGCTTTTGAGGCCTATTGCAAGGTGTACACGGCCGACTTGAAGCCGGAGCGCGTGGCCGAGTTCCTGCTGTTGAGTGACGAGTTCCCGCACTCCATTCGTTTCGCGGTGGACCAGATTGACACCGTGATGAAGGCTCTGCCGGAGTCGATTCGATCGGTGGGGAACAGGCCGGCGCGGCTGGCCGGGAAGCTGCGGGCGACCCTGAGCTACACGCAGATGGACGAGATTCCCACCGGCGGGATGCACGACTTTTTAGAGAACGTCCAGCGCCAATGTACGCAGATTCATAACGCGGTTCATCAGGTCTACATCGAGTACCCGATTGATGCCGCTCTCGAAGCTTAGAAATCTCCCTCAATGTTTTACTCCATTCGTCACGTCACCCGGTTTCAATACAGCTCGCCAGTGAGCGAGAGCGTCATGGAGGTGCGGATGCGGCCGCGCAGCGCGCTGCTGCAGCAGTGCCTGAAGTTTGAGCTGCATGTGACGCCGCGGGCGCGGGTGCTGTTCTACCGGGACTACCTGGGAAACACGGTGCATTACTTCGACGTGCCGGGGCACCATAACCGGCTGGCGTTGATTGCCGAGGCCGTGGTGGAGGTGGAGGAGCCGGAGGATATTCCGGAAGCGGTGCCGATGGCGGCTTGGGACGCCATCGATGAGATGTGGGCCTCGGGAGAGTTGTACGAGTTTCAGATGCCAAGCCACTTCGCACAGCCTTCGGCCGAACTCGATAAGCTCGTGCAGGAGTTGGGGGTGGACCGCCGGGAGAACCCGTTGACCTTGCTGCGGCGGCTGAATCAGCAGATGTACTCCGCCTTTGAATACGCGCCGAAGTCGACCCGGGTGGATTCGCCGATTGATGAGGCGCTGGTGAGCCGGAAGGGGGTTTGCCAGGACTTCACGCACATCATGATTGCCATAGTGCGCGGCCTGAAGATTCCCTGCCGCTACGTCAGCGGCTATGTGTATCCCCGGGCGGAAGAGGAGAACCGTTCGACGCCGCTGGCGACGCATTCGTGGATTGAGGCATGGATTCCGGGGATCGGCCCCAATCATCAGGGGTTGTGGGTGGGCTTCGACCCGACGAGCAACTGCGTGTGTGGCGACCGGCACATTCGTGCTGCGATTGGACGCGACTATGCGGACGTGCCGCCGACGAAGGGCGTGTTTAAAGGCCGCGCGACGAGCGAGTTGACCGTAGCGGTCCGGGTGCTGCCGACGAACGCTCCGGCCGACGATAAAGAAGAGCTGGTGCTGGTGCCAGGCAGCAATAGCGGGTCTTCTCCGGTGGCGGACCAACACTGGGAAGAGATGCAGCAGCAACAGCAGCAGCAGTAGCCGCTGTCCGATTTTGGGAACAAATTTCGAAAAGCGGCGTTATACTCAGCACAGGCTAAATTCCCTATGGGTATCAACGACTTTCTCAAGAGCTCCGGTCTAAAAGACTTCGTCAAGAAGCAATTTATTGATGTTCTCCAGTACGTGGAGAACGAAGACGGCGTGTTGTCGTATCGCTTTCCGATGATGGACATGGAAATCCAGAACGGGGCATCGCTCACCGTCCGCGAATCGCAGATGGCGGCTTTCGTCAACGAAGGGCGCATGGCCGATATTTTTGGGCCCGGCACCTACAAGGTGACCACCCAGAACATCCCCGTGCTCACCAACCTGATGAACTGGGACAAGATGTTCGAGAGCCCTTTCAAAAGCGATGTCTACTTCTTTTCGACGCGGCAACAACTGAATCAGAAGTGGGGTACGCCGAACCCGATTACCAT
Organism: Acidobacteria bacterium Ga0077553; assembly: GCA_001464575.1. GTDB lineage: Bacteria > Acidobacteriota > Terriglobia > Bryobacterales > Bryobacteraceae. Next base: position 33,569 of record LNFE01000052.1, read on the forward strand.
CCGCGATAAAGAATTCGGCGCGGTGCGGGTGCGGGGCAATGGCGTATACGCCTGGCATTTGGCGGATCCGCGCACGTTTCACCAAAAGGTGAGCGGCACGCGGGAGACCTATCGCGCCGCGGAGCTCGAAGGGCAATTGCGCGACATCGTGATTAGCCGCATGGCGGATGCGTTTGCGCAGAGCGGCGTACCGTTCCTGGACATGATCGCCAACCAGGTGGAGTTGGGCGCCCAGATTCTGACCGCGTTGCAGCCTTCGTTTAACGACCTGGGCCTGCAGCTTGATACGTTTGTGGTTCGCGAACTGAGCCTACCCGAAGAGCTGCAGAAGCGGCTGGACGAGCGCATTTCGATGAACATGATTGGGGACATGGGCCGGTATACCCAGTTCCAGGTGGCGCAATCGATTCCGATTGCGGCGGCCAACGAAGGCGGGATCGCCGGGATTGGCGCGGGGCTGAGCGCAGGCTATGGTATGGCGCAGGCCATGACGGGGGCGATGGCGCAGGCTTATCAACCGCCGCAGCCGCCGCAAGCGCCGCCTCCTCCTCCGCCGGCTGCCCCGGCCGCTCCGGTGGCTGCGGCTCCTGGTGCAGCGCCGCAGGGTGAGACCAAGTTCTGTTTCAATTGCGGATCGAAAATTATGCGTGTGGCCAAGTTCTGTGGCGAGTGCGGATCGCCGCAGCCTGCGGTATAGTTTTTGGCTATGGCAATTTCGGGGTGTGAATGGGTGATTGAGGCGCTCGGCTGCGAAGCCGAGCTCCTCAAGGATCCCGTAGCGCTGCGGGGGCTGTTTGCGGACCTGATCGCTGGATTGTCCTTGCATCCAGTGGCGGATACGCAGTGGCACCAGTTTCCCGGGCCGGGGGGGATTACCGGTTTGTGCCTGCTCGCGGAGTCACATTTGGCCTGCCACACCTTTCCCGAGTTCGGAAGCTTGTGCTTGAATGTTTTTTGTTGCAAGCCTCGCCCGGATTGGGATTTTGTGTCGTATCTTGAAAAGACCTTTTTAGCTCAAGAAGTACGAGTTCGTCAGTTGGAGAGGCCCTACGGCTCCTGATGAGTACACGGAACGCCATTTGCCCAAATTGCGGTGCTGAGATTCGATTCCGCTGGTCCGGCGCGGTGCAGACCACCTGCGACTACTGTAAGTCGATCCTCGTGCGGAATGACATAAACCTCGCCCTGGTGGGGAAGGCGGCGGATCTGCCGATTGACATCTCGCCCATTCAGATTGGGACGGAAGGATTATTCAATACGAAAGCGTTCCAGGTGATTGGCCGGATCGTGTATCGATACGACCTGGGCACTTGGAACGAGTGGCATCTGGTGTTTACCGATGGGAGCAGCGGATGGTTATCCGATGCGCAGGCGGAATACGCGATCTCGTTTGGGAACTCCTTCACCGACGCACCGCCGGCCCCGGGCCAATTGCAGCGCGGCATGATGATGGTGCAGCACAATGTGCCGCTCTATCTGACGGTGATCACGCAGGCACTGTACGAAACGACCGAAGGCGAGTTGCCCTTTACCTCTTACGACAAAGAAAAGTGCTACTTTGCGGACTTCCGGACCAACGATGGCCGGTTCGGGACGGTGGACTATGGCGAGGATCCGCCGCTGCTCTTTCTGGGCCAGTTTGTCGAGTTCAACAGCTTGCAATTGAAGAACCTGAAAGAGTTCGAAGGGTGGCCAACCGCATGAACCCCTCCACTCCGCGCAAAGGTTTCGTCCCCAAGGCCAAAGCGCTAAACTGCCCGAACTGCGGGTCGCAGATTGAGCTGCGGGCGCTGGGCGCCGCGGCGGGCGTGATCTGCAGCTACTGCAGCAGCACGATTGACGCGACCAATCCGCAACTGAAGATCATTGGGCAATGGCAGGCGGCCATGACCATTGAGCCGGCGATTCCGCTGGGTTCGCGCGGCAAGCTGAAGGGTGTGTTGTGGGAAGCGATCGGCTTCCAGCAACGGGGCATCAATGTCGACGGGACGAACTACTTCTGGCGGGAGTATGTGCTGTGGAATCCATACCAGGGCTTCCGCTATCTCAGCGAGTACAACAACCACTGGAACTTCGTGACCCCGCTGCAGACGCTGCCGGCGCCAACTACCGTGATGGGCACGCCGGGATTGATCCTGGGCCCGGACAAGTATCGTCATTTTCAGACGGCGCGGGCTTATACGTGGTTCGTGATTGGCGAGTTCCCGTGGATGGTGCAGGTGGGCGAGACGGTCGACACCGCCGACTACGTCGCTCCGCCGAAGATGCTCTCCTCCGAGATGACGGAGAACGAGGTGACGTGGAGCCAGAGCGAGTACATCGCCGGGACGGAGATCTGGCAGGCGTTCCAAGTTAAGACGCCTTGCCCTCCCGCGAGCGGGGTGTTTGCCAACCAGCCGTCGCCGTACGCCGGGAAAGTGGCGGGTTCCTGGAAGTTTTATGGGCTGATGTGTATGGTTCTGTTCGCGATGATGGTGTTTTTTGCCATCACGGCGCGTGGTCAGAAGGCGTTCGATAAGACTGTAATTATCAATCCGGCCAGTATGGCCGGGGAGAAGAGCTTCGTGACTGAAGTGTTCACTCTCGATGGTAATAACGACAACCTGGAAGTGAACATTGACGCGGACGTAGCGAACAAATGGATCTACCTCAGCATGGCGCTGATTAACGAAGACACGGGGCAGGCCTTCGACTTTGGCCGGGAAGTGAGCTTCTACTTCGGTACCGACTCCGACGGAAGCTGGACGGAGGGGAGCCGAAGCGATGACGTGCTGCTGCCAAATATTCCCGGGGGCCGCTACTACCTGCGCGTGGAGCCGGACACGGACCCGACCCTAGCCGCACCGGTTTCGGCCCGCATTCAGTTGGTGCGTGGCGTGCCGTATTACCTTCGGTATTTCCTTGGTATGTTCCTGCTTTTGATTCCACCGATTTGGACGAGTATTCGCGCAGCCGCATTTGAGGCGCAACGGTGGAACGAAAGCGACTATGCCGGCGGCGGCAGTTCCAGTAGCGGAGACGACGAATGAGCAAACTGTACATGGCCTATAGCATGCTGGTCGCCGGAGGGCTGGCGGTTTCGAGCATTACCGGGTGGTCCCCTTTTACTCCGTATGACGAAGTGAAAGGGGTGCCTAAATCCGTTCGCAACAATCCGGGAGCTTACCGCTCCCACTACGCGGGTTATGCCCGATACATCGGGGGGAAATAGAAGATCATGGAATTTCGCATCGACCACTTCGTGAATGCGGTTGTTTATGCCGCGCTGGGCATTGTCATCTACATGGTGGCGTTATTTGTAATCGATAAGGCGACGCCGGGCGAGCTGCATACGGAAATCTTCCAGAAGCACAATATGGCCGCCGCCATCGTGGTGGGCTTCATGATGCTGGGAATTGGCATCATCATCGCCGCCGCGGTGCACTAGCCTCGAGACGGCGTGGCGATTGTCCTATTTATCTCGGTATTCCTCATCGCAGCCTGCGGGCTGATCTATGAGTTGATCGCCGGAGCCTTGGCGAGCTATCTGCTCGGGGACAGCATTTTGCAGTTCTCGACGGTGATCGGCAGCTACCTTTTCGCGATGGGTATTGGGAGTTGGCTGTCCCGGTATATCCATCGCGGGCTGGTGCTGCGGTTCGTCACGATCGAGCTGATGGTTGGTCTGATCGGCGGGTTCTCCTCGTCCTTACTGTTTTTGGCGTTTGCGTATACGGATGGGTTCCGCTTCCTCTTGTATGGGCTGGTCACCGTGATTGGGATCTTGGTGGGGCTGGAGATTCCGCTGCTGATGCGGATTTTGAAGGAGCGGTTTCAGTTCACGGATCTGGTGGCGAATGTTCTGACGTTCGACTACCTGGGGGCTTTGGGCGCGTCGCTGCTGTTTCCGCTCGTGTTGGTGCCGAAGTTGGGCATGGTGCGCAGCGCTTTGCTGTTTGGCTTGGTGAACGCGGGGGTGGCCGTTTGGTCGATGTACCTGTTTCGGGCGCAGATTGGTCCGGCGCCCCTGTTGCGAGTGGGTGGGGCGGTGGTGGTGGTGCTTCTCGGCGCCGGGATGGGCTTCGCGGATCGTATTACCGAGGCGGCCGACAATAGCATCTACGCCGATGAGGTGATTTTCTCGCGGAATACCCGGTATCAGCGGATCGTGTTGACGAAGTGGAAGGACGATGTGCGTTTGTTCTTGAGCTCGCATCTGCAGTTTTCTTCGCGGGACGAGTACCGGTATC
>LNFE01000053.1 GCA_001464575.1 Acidobacteria bacterium Ga0077553
ACAAGCAGATTCCCCACCACCTCGATATCTGGCCCGGAGAGGCCCATCGCGCCCTCCATTGGCGGGAAATGGTCCGCCGGTATCTCGCCGCTTGATATCCTGAGCGGAATCATGCTCCGCCAATATCTCCTCTCGCTCCTCCTGGCGGCCTCTGTCGCCTCCGGTCAAACCTCCATCTCGCCCGAACGGGAGGCCGCCATCAAAGCCGATCTCGCCGGCCGGATCGACCGTATGGCGAAGCAGGCCCAAGTGATGGTCGATTCCGTATTCTCCTTCGCCGAACTCGGCTTTCAAGAGGTCGAAACCAGCAAGTATCTCACCGGAATACTCGAAAAGGAGGGCTTCCGGATCGAGCGCGGGGTCGCCGGCATCCCCACGGCGTGGGTGGCCACCTGGGGCTCCGGCAAGCCGGTCATCGCACTCGGCTCCGATATCGACTGTATCCCCCAAGCCTCGCAAAAGCCCGGCGTAGCCTATCCGGCATGCCTCTCAACATTGTGGCCGCCCTCGCCGTGAAGGAGATCATGGAGCGGGAGAAGCTTCCCGGTACCTTGAAGCTCTGGCCCGGCGTGGGGGAGGAGCAGCTTGGCACCAAGGCCTACTACGTCCGCGCGGGTGTCTTCAAGGATGTGGATGCGGTCCTGTTCGCGCACGTCTCGGCGGATTTTAACGTCGCCGCCGGGCCCGGTGGCCAGAGCGGCATGGTCTCCGTGGAATACCAGTTCCAAGGAGAGTCCGCTCACGCAGCGGGAGCGCCGTGGCGCGGTCGCTCCGCCCTCGACGCGGTGGAGTTGATGAACGTGGGCTGGAACTTTCGGCGCGAGGGTGGCGACCAGCCCAACGTCGTCCCCCAGAACGCTTCCGTCTGGTACTTCTTTCGCGAAACCGACTATGACAACGTCATGAACCTTTGGAAGATTGGCGACCAGATGGCTCAAGGCGCCGCCCTGATGACCAACACGACCTTCACCTCCCGCGTCCTCGGCTCCGCCTGGGCGGGCCATTTTTCTGTGCCGATTGCCGAAGCGATGCACGCCAACATCAAGAAGGTGGGCTACCCCCAGTGGTCTGAGGACGACAAGCGCTTTGCCGTCGCTCTGCAGAAGGAGCTCAAGGTCCCTGTGACCGGGCTGAACGAGCAGGTCGGCGAAATGCGGCAGCCTTCGACCACTCCTTCCGCCGGCGGCGGTGGCGGCTCCGACGACATCGGCGACATCTCGTGGAACGTGCCAACCATTACGCTTCGCTATCCCGCCAACATCCAGGCCGGCCCGGGGCACAACTGGGCGAATGCGATCGCCATGGCGACCCCCATCGCTCACAAGGGCGTCGTCGCCGGAGCCAAGGCTCAGGCCATGACGCTGCTGGATCTGATTACTAAACCGCAGTTAGTCGCCGCGGCGTGGGATTACTTCAACAACGTGCAAACCAAGGACACGAAGTATAAGACCTTCCTCCGGCCCACCGATCAGCCCGCGCTCTTCCTGAACAAGCGGATCATGGACGAATTCCGGCCCCGGATGAAGGAGCAGTATTATAATCCGGAGAAGCACAATACCTACCTGGAGCAGTTAGGGATTACCTATCCCACCGTCCGCCCGTAGGTCAAAGCTCCCAGTTCAACTCCTTCCCGTTCACCGTCAACTTGCGATAGCGGGGCGGCCAAGCCGGCGGGCTCATCTGCCGGCTCCACCCCGCCCAGGCCTCCCGCAGTTCTCGCAACACCTCCGGCCGCTCCCCGCTTAAGTCCCGGGTCTCCCCGACGTCCAGGCTGAGGTCGTACAGCCCTGTAAACTCCTCGCCGAATTCGACCAGCTTCCATTTCCCTTTTCGCACCGCCCGCGCTTTACCCGCCCGCCAGTACAACGCCTCATGCGGGCGCCCCTTTCCGCCCCGCAGAAAGGGCAGCAGATCGCCGCCGCCAGGAATGTCGGCATCAAATCCCGCGACACCACCGGCTCCCGGTAAACCTTCCCCGTGGGAATCCGTCCGGGCCACCGCATGATCCATGGCACCCGGATTCCGCCTTCGAAGTAAGTTACCTTCTCCCCGTTGAGCGGTGCGTTCGTGCCCGCTCCGGTACTTACCGGACAACCGTTGTCGCTCAAGAAAACGAATAAGGTATCCCGTTCTAACCCCAACTCCCTCAACTTACCCGCCAGGAGCCCCACGGCATCATCGAGCGCGACGGTCATGGCCGCCAGCATGCGATGTTTCTCATCGGCAATCCCCGCCACCCGGTCGACATACTTCTCGAGCGCATGTAACGGCGTATGGATCGCATTGGGGGCCAGATACACGAAGAATGGCCGCGCCCGGTTGCGCTCAATGAACCGTACCGCCTCATCGGCAAACGCGTCCGTCAAATAGCGGTCTTCGGCGACTGGCTCTTTTCCCCGCCGGATTGGATCCGCCCGCTCCGCCAACCGTCCTCGATCGCCATCCGAGGCCACCACCCGGCGGCCCGCCGGAAAGCCGAAGAACTCATCGAACCCCCGGTCCAAAGGATGAAATCCGGGACGTACACCCAAATGCCATTTCCCAATCGCGATGCTGCGATACCCGGCGCTTCTTAAGAGATCCGGCAGGATCTTCTCGCCTACAGGCAGGCCAAAGCCCACCTCTGCTTCCCGTTCCATCGGGCCGGAGTTGAACTCGTGCCCGAACCGCTGCTGATACCGCCCCGTCAGCAGCGCCGCCCGCGAAGGGCTGCAGACGGCGCACGAAACGTACCCGTCGGTGAACCGCACCCCGCCCTGCGCCAACGCGTCCAGATGCGGCGTCGGCACATCCTTCGATCCATAGCACCCGATATCGCCATAGCCCATATCGTCCGCCAGGATCAGTACGAGATTCGGCTTCCTGGCCGCCGCCAAAGCCCCCAGGAAGCCGCGTCTCGTCAGCATTTACTGCACCGGCACAAAGCAGTAGAAGAGGCCCGCGCCGCCGGTGGCCACCAGATTCGCCTGGCTGCAGCCGCGCGACGGATGCGTCGAGTTCCAAGAAATGCCTCCGCCGTTCCGGTCGCTGTGCCCGAGTTGCGCGGTCCCTTCGCCATTGCTGGTCCAGTTCTTGCAGGTGTGGTCCGCACCGTCGGTGTACGCCCGGCCATCCGCCTGCGACCCGGTGAGAATGTCGTGCTGATTGGGTTGGCTACCCACGCCGTTGATCTGCTCGCCCTTCTCATTCAAAGCGTTGTTCTTCGTGATCAGGTTTCCCAGCCGCGCCGCCTCGATCGTATCGCCATGCAGATGTTCCTGACTGCGGGCAATTACCGCTCCCTTCGCGTTGTGCCAAGGCCCATTGCCGATGCGGTCCCGGGCGCTCACCGCCGGCTTGCCGCCCTCGGCGGAAGTGCTCAAGTAAGCCTTCCAATTCGTGAAGCTCGATCCGGCCGCTGCCGCGAGCTTTTGACAATGGGCATCCGCTCCCGCCAGGCCGCCGAGGTTGGCCCCGTCGCCTACGCCTACGCTCGTCACAAAAAAGGTCATCGGCGCCGGCGCGGGCTTCGGGGGAGCCGGCTGCTGCGCGAAAACGGTCATCGAACCAACGGTCAAACTCAGGGTGAGAAGTATAGGTTTCATAAGATTCCCGATCAGACTACTACACCTCCCCGCAAAATGCGAACCCGGGCTCAGGCGGGCGGTATCGCAGCAGCCGCGCCGTCTTTTGCGAGAACATGTTGAAAGTGATCCCCACCCTCCCCGGCCTGATCGGTATCCACCATTTCGCCCTCGCCGTCCCCTCTGATCAACTCGAATCCCAACTCGCGGCCTACCAGGCTCTCGGCTTCGCTATCATTCATCGGGAGGATGTTTCCGGCTCCGACCAGGTGCACGAAGTGCTGCTCCAACCGCCCTGCGGCCCTCCGCTGGTCCAACTCCTGTCGCCCCTCTCGGCGTCCAGCCCCGTCGCCCGGCAACTCGACAAGCCTCGCCCCGCCTTCGCCCATCTCGCTCTCGCCGTCGCCGACATCCATGCCGCCTACGCCCATCTCCAGTCCTTGAACTATCAACTCTTGGACCCCGCTCCCCGGCCCGGCTCCCACGGCACCACGGTCTTCTTTGTCCATCCGAAGTCCCCTGCCGAAGCCCCACTCGGCTACCTCCTCGAAATCGTTCAGGACCCGACTGCATGATCGCTACCACCGCCCCCCAGCTTCCACCCTTTCCTGCTTCCGCCCCGCCGGCGCCCATCGAACTCGACCTCACCCACCTGCCCGATGCCGCCGCCCAACTCGCCGCGATCGAAACCTCGACGGCAACCTCCATCGCCCTCCCCCTCGGCCCCGATTTCTACCCCGAAGTCGCCAAGCTCCGCGCTGCCCGTTACCTCGCCAACCGCCCCCTGTACATCCAAGCCGTTCCCCCGCCCGGCCTCAACCAGATTCAACTCACCCTCGCCGCCCTCGCCGCCCGCCTCGGCCGCGCCGATGCCATCGTCCTGGCTTCCGGCGCCTTTCCCTCTCATCTAGCGGCGAACATCGAACATATCCTCAACGAAGAGTGCCATTTACCCGCGGACCCCCCCGCCGCGACATCGCCCGCCGGTCCTCGCTCCGGGGAGCCCCCCTACCGCCGCGGCCCCTATGCCTCCATGTACGTCCACCAACCCTGGACCATCCGCCAATACGCCGGCTTCTCCACCGCCGAAGCCTCGAACGCCTTCTACCGGCGCAACCTCGCCGCCGGCCAAAAAGGTCTATCCGTCGCCTTCGACCTTCCCACCCACCGTGGCTACGACTCCGACCATCCCCGCGCTCAAGCCGATGTCGGCCAAGCCGGCGTCGCCATCGACTCGGTCGAAGACATGCACCTGCTCTTCGATCAAATCCCTCTCGGCCAGATCTCCGTTTCAATGACCATGAATGGAGCCGTCCTCCCCATCCTGGCCTTTTATATCGTCGCCGCCGAAGAGCAAGGTGTCGCCCCTGCCCAGCTTTCCGGGACCATTCAGAACGACATCCTTAAGGAGTTCATGGTCCGCAACACCTATATCTATCCCCCCGGTCCCTCCATGCGCATC
>LNFE01000054.1 GCA_001464575.1 Acidobacteria bacterium Ga0077553
CGAGTTGTGACTTGAAGCATCGGATGGCCGGGAGTGCCAAAGGCACAAGACCGTCATTTCCGTACAATTTTGCACGCTATTTGGCGCGGGAGGGCCGGCGTTTGGTACGACGGCGCGGCGGGTACGGCTAAACTCTGCACTTCGCGACTTTTCGCGATCTATCGGTTGCGGAGGTCGCGATTGCCTTCGTCTGGGGGCCAACAATAGGTGCCGCCGTCCGATGAAGTGACCGCTTTCTTGAATATATCTTGCGGAAGAAGACCTCGCCTAAGGAGCTCAGCCATGAATTCTGGTCCGCCCCTCGCTTCAGTTGGTACAACAGCGGGCTTCTCTCGTCCTTGAACGTCCAGAAACACCATGTCCGACATCGATATGCCCCCGTCGCTGAAGCATACCCTCGTCACTGCGCCCCAGAAGAACTCCTGATTCCAGTCCTTGGAGAGCGAATCCATCATCTTTACCCGAACCACATTGTCATCCCACTCGACGAGCAAACACTTGGAGAGGTCCTTCGGCCTCCGGGATGCCCACCAAGATTTCAGTTTGTCCAGTAGTCGCGTCATCGCAAGGGCCCGTCGCTTTAGTGTAATTGGAGATAACTCCCGCTAAACGGCGCAGTATAGCGGAGACTGGAACCGTCGTTGGCTTCGCTCCAGGGGTGGCCGCGCCGCATCGCCGAAACTAGTACGGCCACCGGCCAAGGGCTAGTTCGCGGTTTCCTGCGCGACTTATCGTGATCCAAGTGCCACACCTTGGGCACGAGTCACACGTTTCGTCCAAGCCTACAGGCGCTGGTCAAGGCCTTTGCGGGCACGCCTCGAAACCTTTTCTACAGGGTCACCACTCAACCCGGTGAGTAGTCTCTGGATAGCTCGTTGATCGCCAACCTCCAGTCGGACAAGGGTCTCCAACACAACGGCAGTCGCATAGCGTATCTCTGAAGAGCTATTGTGAACGAAGCCTGCAAGCGGTGTGACGAGATCCGGGTCCGGCATACGTTCGAGCAGCAGTATTGCACGTGCAGCACGGTCCTGATCGGCTGCGGCATCTCTACCAATAGCAAGGCAGCGAGATCGCGCCTCAGCCGGATTCACCAATTCGAGCACGCTTTCCACCAACATCCAATCTGCCTCCATATCCGCGCAATAATCGACGGCGTCGTCCCAGAAGTCAGTAGTGAAGAGACCGGCGACTAATTGCTGCGCACCGTAGCGCCCGAGGGAGTTCACGTGGCGGTAACGGACTAGAATTTCTGGCCACTTTGGGGTAGATAGAGAGGTGTTCATCATGGGCGATGTCGCCGATATCGAGTAATTCCTTGAGGATAACTCCAGCCTGACGGCACAGGGAACCTCGATCCACGAACGCGCCCGCATCGGTATCTGCGCGGAAGATTGCAATTGAACCCCGGACCTGTAGCGAGGGAACCGGCCAGCGACCTAGGCGGCGCGCGACGAGGAATCAGGTGGCAATCCGCCCCAGATCACCATATCAGGACAAAGGTCAGCGCCTCCGGGCCAGACCAACGTCCCTTCCGAGACGTGGACTTGCCGGAACCGCGCTTCGTCAGCCCGAATGGTTTCGAAGATCGGACCGTTCAAGAGATGGGTTAAATCTCGTTCCACCTCCTCTCCAGTGGTCAGTCTGAGTTGCACTGAAAAGCCGGCCAGCGGTTTCACAGCTAAGATTCGAACCAACGCCATCGCGATCCTCCCTACTCAGTCTAGCGGATCGATGGGAAGCGGCGGTTCGCCTATACGCGCGCTGTTCCAGTCCGCGCGAAGTTCGGCGCGGTGAAGAGCCGCCCATTCCAAAACTAGCGCGAGCGCCCGCCGCGGAAGTTGACCACGCAGAACAGACAGCGTATCGATTTCGATGAGTGCTTCGAACTCGCCGTAGGCTGCGTGGAAGTGCGCGGGCTCATGGTCGTTGTAGTAGAAACGAATGGAAATTCCGAAGAAACGGGACACTTCCGGCATCCAGCCAATTATAGGTACTGTGTAACGGCATAGTCGGCAGAAAACTGGAACTCTCCCACACCGGTACCGACGGTCCGCCGCCCACCGCCTCATACCTGTCCGTTTGCCCCAAACGGCGCTTTGCCGGACGCTGCCGCGATAGTCCGGCGCACCCCCATGCCCGTCGCGACCTTCCGCAGTACGTTCGCCGCCGGATCTGGAAGCATCGCTTGGCCGAAACGGCCAAGCGATGCTTCAGGTCACACGAGTTCCGGCTTCTTCCTTCTTCATTCTGGGCGATTGGGGTGCGTTTGGCGCCAAGCACGCCAGTCCGTTGGTGGAAGAGAATCCTTCACGTTAGGATGGAAGCAGGTCCCTCATGCCGCTGCCCCTCCTCCTCCGCTGGCCCAACCGCGAACCGGCCCATGAGCCTTTGCTGGCACAGTTGCGGGCCGATCAGATCTTTGGTGAGGAACCGCTCGAGGGTGCCGTCATCTCCGGGCTCTGGCCGGGCATTCGCAGTCCCGCGCGCGGCGGGAATGCCGATGTGGCCAGCGCCAGCCGGGAACCCTGGGTCGATGCCAGCGGCTATCTCGCCGCCGTTGAACGGGCGCTCGGGCGGCCTGCGCTGCTCGCTCACCAACACAAGAACCCGGAAGTCGGCGTGCCGTTTGAAACTCTGGAACTTGCCCTGGTAGAGGCGCGGGTGAACGGCGGCAATTTTGTGCTTTCCGTGGAACCGCGCTATCGAGCCGCCCTGCTCGCCGGCGACGCCAAAGCACTCGCGGCCTGGCGCTCGCTCGCGCGCACGGCAGCCTGGCTGCGGGAGAATGAAAAGCTCTTCGGCCGTCCGACCCTGCCGACACTGACCGCCATCGTCGAACCGGGCTACGCGAGCACGGAGATTGCCAACCTGCTCTTCCGCCGCGGCGCGAGCCCTTCGCTCGTCACGGCCAGTTCCCTGCCCGTGCCAGATCCCGAGCGGATCCCGGTGCTGACCGCCGCCGGGCTCAAAGCCGTGCCGGCCGCAGCGTTCGACCACGCCGCGGCCGGGGCTACCGTCGTCATCGACTCCGCCCCCGCCAAGAGCTGGACCGTGGTGAAACAGGACACTGACCGCACGATCTTTTCGCTGGGGAAAGGTCAGGTGGTCGCCTACCACAAGCGGATTCAAGACCCGAGCGAGTTCGCGCTCGATTGCATTGACCTGGTGACCCACAAGCGCCGGGCGGCGCGGCTGTGGAACGCCTCCGCAGCGATTCCGCTGGCGACAGCTGGGGGACTGCTGCATATCATCCAATATGGTTCTCCGATTGAGGGTGAGATTCAGGCTCGGGTGCAGGGTCTGTACCGGTCGGCGACGCTGCTGCGCCCGGAGGCGCCGCCGCTCCCTCTGAAAGTTTACAAGCGGGGTTCGATGACGGAAGTCTTCCCCCCGAACATTCACCGTCTGGCTGTTGTACAGTTCGTTTAAGGCCCCTCGCTATGACCCATAATCGCCGTCATTTTCTCGCTACCGCGGCCGCCGCCGCTCTGACGCCCTATCGGCTCATCGGGGCACCTTCGCGCTTGCCGAAGGCCCGCTTTGCGGTGCATCCGTTCGTCGAGGCGAACCCGAAAGCCGTCTTCATTAAACGGACGCGGGTGCCGCATAAGATGGACGAGGCGACGAAGCTCAAGGAGGGCATCGCGTTTGCCCGCGACGTGTTTGTCCCGACCGAGGACGCCGCGGGCATCCCGATCTCGCATCGGGTGATCCTGAAGCCGAACTTTACCAGCGTGCGGAACAACCGGCCGCACGAGGAGAACTGGGGCACGGGTACGGACCCGCAGTTCTACGAGGGCATTATCATTGGCCTGAAAGAGATTGGTCTGAAGCAGTTCTACTTCCTCGAAGCGAATAACTTCCATACGTGGAACTACCGCGGGCTGGCGGACATCAATGACCGGCATGGCGTGGAGGTGAACGAGCCGGAGCGGCGGGCGCGGAACTTCCGCGACAGTTACGAAATGAACTGGACGAAGGTGCCGGATCCGGTGGTGTACACGAAGATTCCGCACTATGCGCCGGTGAATGAGCCAGATACGTGGCTGCTGAACATCGCCAAGTGGAAGTCGCACGGGATGTGCATGACACTGTCGACGAAGAATGAACAGGGGCTGGTGGTGAAGCCTTATGTCCGGTTCTGCCCCGGCTGGCAGGGCGTGACCGGGGTGCCGGACTTCATGAAGGAGCACATTCATCCGGAGGTGGAGCGGCGGGTGAACTCGTTCTTTGCAAGGCGGATCTAAGCCCGGTGCATCAGGAGATTTGGGCGCACAAGACTTGCGACAACGCGCAGACGCTGAAGACGGGTTTGGCGGTGATTGAAGGGATTTATGGGCGGGACGGGGATGGTTTCGGGGTGGGCAATGACCATCTGACGAACCTGGTGATGTTCGGCAAGGATAAGCTGCGGCTGGACATGATTGGCATGTATCTGGGCGGGCACGAGCCGGGCAACGTGAACTTGTTCCGCATCGCCAAGGAGCGGGGCCTGCTGGATACGTTCAATCCGCACGAGGTGGAGGTTTACGAGTGGGAGGACGGCAAGGCGGTGCGCCGGCGGTTGACGGATTTCCAGAGGACGGCGCTGCCGACTTACTATCTCCAGCGGGACGGGGAGCCGAAGTATCACTTAGTGAACGAGCGGTTTGACTACGACCGCATTAAGTCGTAACTACACTACCGGGCCGGAAGGCGATGTGATTCACGGGTTTTGAGGCCCTCAGCTCAGCGGCAGTGCCGAGGATCTCTATCGCGGCGAAGGCGCGCCGATGGTCCGTTCGTTTTCGCCTTTTTGCCAGTGCAGAGCGTGCTAATCGGCATGCTATACTCTGCGGTACGAGGCGAAATGCTAAGAATTCGTCAGTCGCAGATGACGCATTTGGTTGACCAATATACGGTCCATTTTGCGGAAATTATCGTGGGCCAGGTGGCGACTTGTTGGCCCGACATCTGGGCATTGTGGGGGGCTCCCAAGGTACAGGCCTTTGTGCGGGAGGCAGTGGGACGAGCGCAGACGCACGGCATGGTGAGTCTTGCCGACCTGACTCGCTATGTGAACGTCGCGCTCGCCTTGGGAATTGATTTTGATACCGACGCCCGCTACCCATGGGCTGGGATTCTATTAAACGATCCCGTGATGCGGCCGGGCGCGAAAACCGACCGGATTTGCCAGCGAGCGGAACGGGTATTGCGCGAGAACTCGCGTGGGGCGCAATGAGCAGCCCGGCGAGTGCCCTGTCGAACTTTCGCTCGCTGAACGCGCGGGCAGAACAGGACGACCAGAAACGGGAGGAAGCGACGCCGGAAGGCGGGGTGATGCCCTGCCCTTACGCCAAACGGCGGATACGAATCCGAATTGTTGTCCGCGATTTCTACTTTAGTCTCGTGAAAAACAAGCGCTATGAGCTGACGGTGGAAGGCGAGGGATTTGCGGGAAATACGGGCGACACGGGACTGGTAGACCACTTGGTGAAGCGCGGTGCGAAGACGGGCGAACTGAAGGTATGGTTCGAAGGAGCAGAGCCGTGTGTGTGGGAATTGACGATCGATGACATCGATCCGTTAGCGCTAGACACCGGGGCCGAGACCCGGCTGCGAAATCTGGGCATAGCCTGGTCGGCAGAGGGGACAGAAGAAACGGAAACCGAGGCAGAACTGGATACGTTTCGGGGTGCATTCCGGCTGCCGGACGGCGACGCCGAGATCGACGCCAAGACACGGGAGCAGTTGGAAAGTGCCTATAGCACGCAGCCGATTGAGACAGTGCGCAAGCACTACTTCGTTTTTGAATCGAGGCAGTGAGGTCTTGTGGATGAATTAAACCGGGGTTACGGGATTCTAAAAGCGACGGTTCGGCCGCTCGAGGAGGGCGACGGCGTCAATAACGACGCGGTGCGAATTCCGGGGCGGCGGCTCTACGGGTACATCGACGGTATGGAGATGGAGGAAGACAGCGACGAACAGCGGCGTCTCCATCTGATGCTCTATTGCATTGATGCGGATTGGTTCGACCAGTTCAAAGACAACCTTTCGAACATGCCGGCGATTGACACCACCGGGAGGGACTCCCTGGCTTGCATGGTGGAGGCGATTGTCCGTTTGGACATTCTGGAGAGCTTAAAGGAATTTGCCGAACAGGACGGCGAGGACTTCCATTTGGACTTTGAGGCGGTGCATATGAGTGAAGGCTGGTGGCTCGAAGTCTGGGTGAGTACGGATGTTCAGTCGGTATGTCCGGTGACGGTCTTTCCGCCCGCTGAGGGAAGCGTGGATCCAGCCACAATTGGGAACACCGGGAACGAGGTAGCCGGATGGCTGCACCGGGTGGCCCGGGTGCGGCCGCCGAGCCGGTTGGCCAAGTTACATCGCTTTTCTCACGGCGGTTTATAGGAAAACGCATGCCGCAACATGACTGCGACCAGCCAGCAATTCAAAATCTTCTGGACGGCTGGTTTCTCCCGGCCACGGCGGCTAATCGCCCCCGCTTTGTGGTGGTGGCCGATATTGGGCAGGGCAACCTGAATGCGATTTTCAATGAAGACGGTCAGGTGTTTCTTTACTACGATTTTGGCGGAGGGTGGGTGGGCAATCTGTTTACGTTTCCTGCCCCGGCACCGCAATTTTGCTTCAACTTTGCCGGAGTGCCCAAGTTTATTCTTTCCAACTGGGACGGGGATCACGTAAAGAGCGCGGTGGACCGGATTGGAACGGGATTCTTCGCAAATAAGAGATGGCTGGTCCCGGCGTTTGAAGCGACCTCTAAAGCCTATAAGACGCGCGCGGGGTTATCGGGAAAAGCGGTATCGCTCCGGAAGGCGATGGCGACCCATCCCGGCGAGGTTTACAAATGGCCCGACGACCGGATCGATACGATGGGGAACGTGCGCAGTGTGACCTCGTCGCACTTTACGGTAATGCGGGCCTTCGGTTCCGACGCCAATAACGCTGGCTTGGTGCTGCGCATTCAGAATCCCTCCGGAGCGAACAACTTCATGTTGCTGCCCGGAGATTCGGCCTATGAGACGGGAGCATTGGTCCACGGCTGCGACCAGCGGTGCGTGGCGGTAGTGGCCAGTCACCATGGAGCCGAGATCCATGACAAGAATGAGATTCCCCGGCCGCTGCCGGATACGGATCCGGCGATCGGATTTTCGTTTGGGTGGGGCAATGGCTATGGGCACCCCATCAGTTCGGGGTGGAAGACGAAAAAGCTGGGTAAGAAGAAGACAGTTCAGGTGAAGCAGCGCGGGATTGAGTCCTACGCAAAGCGATTGTGGACGGACAGCAACCGCGCGGATACGGCGGGGGCGGAGGCGGGGGCCGAGCTGGCGGGCCCACGCGGCAATGTGGGCTTTATCTGGCCGAATGCCGTGATTGGCCCAGGCTGCGTGCATGGGGAAGCGACTCCCGACAAAGTCAACGGGGCGGCGGTGCACCTGATCGCCAGTTCGGCCGCCGAGGTGGAGGTTTACCAGGCGGGACTTGCCGAGGGACCGCATATTGCGGTGGCGGCCGCATATCAGGCAGCGAGCGAGGCGGGCGCCCGGGCGAACAAGCCGACGCCCCACGGCGCCCTGGTGGCAGCGGCGATGGTGACACCGCAGGTGGCCGTGGGCGGCGTTCCCCCGACGCTCACGGTGGTGGCTAATGCGATTGATGCAAACGTTGCGGGGGAGTTGGCGGCCGCGCTGTTAGTGGCGAATGCCGCGGCGACGGCGGCCAGCGTGGCCGCGCTGCAAGCGCTGGCGACAGCGATGGCGGAGGCCGTAATGACGGCAGCCAGCCGAGTGCAGGAGGATGTCACAACGGCCGCCGGCATCGGGATTAACGACGTGGACAATGCGAACTCCATTGGGTCAGAAGCGTGCCGCCTGGGCTACGCGAAGGCACAGGACCCAGCCACACTTGGCGCGGCGGAAACGGAGATTAGCAATTTGCAGGCCGATGCGGTGGTGAACCAAGCGACGGCGATCTCCGCGGTGGGAGCTCCGACGAGGGTGGAGGTGAAAAAGGCGATTGCGGAGTTGGTGACCCAGGTGGCGCAGCAGGCCATGGGAAATCCGGCGAACTCTCACACGGGCACCCCGATGAGAAGCGCAAAACAGCCGCCAGCCGCGGCGGAGGCGGCCTTAGCGGCACTGACAATTGCCTTGCGGGGAGATGTGGCGGTAGGCTTGGCGGCGGCGGCGGGGATGCAGCCATCGATTCCCATCAATCCGCAAGCGGCGGCACCGGGAATGCCGATCCCCTTAAATGCGTATGCGCTGGAGTCAGCCAGGACCGCCGCCGTGGCGGCGATGGTGGGGTTCACGACAAACCCGATGGCGCCACCGGCCCGCGGCCAAGTGGTGCGGGCAGCCGTGGCGGCGGCAAGAGTCGCGTTGGCGGCAGCCAGTGGCGCGCCGCAGGTCAACTGCCACCGCCATCCAAAGCTGTGTGGAACTTTTTGTACGTTGTCGATCCATTATTTGGTGCAGGGCGGAGAGTTTCTGCAGGTTACCGGGTTGACGCCCGCCTTAGTGACGGTCAATGCGGCGGGGTTCACCTTGACAGTCGACGGAGCCAATTTCCGGAATGGCGCCGCCGTCCGTTGGGGCGGGCATGACCTGCTGACGGTATTTGTTAGTGCTTCGCAGGTAACGGCCACGGTTCCGTTGGGGAACTTGACGGTGATAGCGAACATCGCCATCACGGTGAGGAATCCGGGAGGGCAGATCTCTAATCCTGCAGGATTCGCGGTGATGGCGCCGCCGCCGGCGATTACCGGGTTGAGCCATCTCGCCGTCGTTGTGAATAGTCCAGGCTTTACGTTGACTCTCGGCGGGACTGACTTTCAGAACGGGGCCGTGGTGGGATTGGCAGGCCAAGCGGTGGTGACCCAGTTTGTCGATGCGACCCATCTGACCGCGGATTTGCCGACGAATGCACTGACGGCAGTGGGCCCATTGACCCTGCAGGTGCGGAATCCGGATGGACGGTTCTCCAATGTCTCAGCGTTGCAAGTGCGTGCGCCACAGCCGGTGGTCCTGGTGCTGAATCCCAACACCTGTGTGGCAGGCAGTGGCAACTTTGCTTTGCAGGTGGGGGGAACGGGGTTCGCGGCGGGAGCCGTCATCAACTGGGCAGTAACCCCGCAAGTAACAGCAGTTACCGATGCGCAGAACTGTTCGACGAACATTGCGGCCAATTTAGTGGCCGCGGCCGGCACGGTGGCGATCACCGTTACGAACATGGACGGGCAGGTGTCCATGGCGGCTAACTTCACGATCACGGCGCCGGCCCCGCAGATTGCCGGATTGAATCCCGATTTTGTCCGGGTTGGCGGCGGCGCCATTGTATTAACGATTAACGGGGCCAATTTTCAGCCGGGAGCGGTGGTACTGGGGGGCATCAACGTCATTCCAAACTCGGTGGTCGTCAATGTTGGACAAATTACCGTCCCGCTCGCGGCCAATGTGCTGCAGGCGCCGATTGTGGTGCAGATCACCGTCCGTAATCCGGACGGACAGGTGTCGAATCAGAGTCCGTTTGAAGTGAAGCCTTCGCTGAAGCGTAGCTTTTCCTAGCCGGACCTAAAGGCCCGTGCCCGGCAGAAAGCTGGGCTACGGCTTCGAGGGTTCCTCGCCCCCGCCGCCGATCTGCATCGGGATGATGCCGGCCGGTTGGCTGGCGTCGAGTTCGAGGACTTCGCGGAAGGACTCCTCGATGGTCCGGACGGCGTTGCTTAGCTGGTGGAGCCATTTGCCCCAGAACTGCGAGATCGACGGGACCTGGCGGGTTTCGCGGATCTCGCGGAAGACATCCTTTTTGTGCGAGGCCATGTCGAAACCGCGGAGCATGGCCGCCCCGATCTCGGAGAGATTGATGCGGTCGTTGAGATCGAAACGGGCAAGGTCGCGGCGGATGTTGCGTTCATTTCCGCTTTTGGTGGTGACAGTGACGCACTCCTGAATGGTCAGCGAGCCGGTGATGATACGCGTGCCGGAGGTGATGCCGAGCAGCGTAGTAGCCATTGCGGGGTTGCGGACGCCGACGGGCGGGGCCGCCTCGTGGAGGCGGATGCGGGCGGGGCCGGAGATGCCGACCCAGATGCCGCTGGCGAGCTCCGTCATCGAGAAGAATTTCGAGACGATGGTTTCCATCTCGCGGTCTTCGAGCTTTTCGATTTCGCTCTCCTGGAAGCGCCGGGCTTCGTCGGCGCGCTTGTCGAACTCTTCGCGGAAGCGGGTGTTTTCGTAGAGCCGGTTGAGGATGGCCTCGGTCCAACTGGCCACCGGGTAGTTCCAGGCAACGGGGACGATCTCGGCGCCGAGGCGGCTGAGGCTGACGATGATGGCGTGGATCTGCTTTTTGTTGGTGCTTTCGATGTAGATGCGGCCGAGTTGGAAGTCCAGAAGGATGGGGACCTGGGTGCGGCAAACGGCGGTGGCGTCGACGGTTTTGTCGTCGACGGTGCGCTTGTCGGTGGGCTGCAGGAACTTGTAGGGACGTTCGAGGAGGACGTAGGAGCTCTGCTCCTTGATTGACGGGAGGTCGCTCGCGTTTTTCCACTCATTGGCGACGGCCCAGAGGCCGAACCAGGGGAGTTCGGGGTGGATCTGGAAGGCTTCGGCGGAGCGGCCGAAGCCGGGGCCGGCGAGGATCTCTTCCGGGAGAGTATTGGCGGAGCCTTCCTCCTGATCGGCGACGGCGTGGCGGGCCAGTTCGGTTTCGTGGTCAGGGGTGAGTTCCTGTTCCTCGTCGAGGCGGGGGGCGTTATAGGGGTTGATGCCGATGGAGTCGCCGCCGTGGAGGCGGGCGACGGCGCCGGCGGCGAGTTGGGAGGCGAACGCCATGCGGATGGGATCGGCCAAGCTGTTCGAGAAGGCATCAAAGGACTCTTTGACGAGACCGAGGATAGCCCAATTACCACGTCCAAACATTCGATATTCCTGCTTTTTGAGTGAGAGATTTGGCCCGGTGCCGAGGGGACGGGAGGGACCCGAAAGCGGATCCGGTGCTGGTTCGCGGAGGATTGCGCGGGCGGATGGATCCGGGTGTCTGGGGCCGAAGAGGTAGCGTCGGCCCGTCGATTGGCGGCTTCCGGAACTGAATCTCTATGATACCGCTCCTGCCGATTCGAAAGAGCGGGGCTGGGCGAGGGCGGCGGCGAGTTGGGCCTGGTACTCGCGGCGGGACACTTCGGTGACGCCGAATTGGGCGAGGTGGGGGGTCCAATACTGGACGTCGAGGAGGGCGAAGTTCTGCCGGTGAAGATGGTCGCGTTGGGTGTGAAATTTGGACTCGGCGAAGAAGGCTGCGCCGAGGTGGATGCCGTAGGTTCCGCCGACCAGCTGCCCGTCGACCCAGACTTCGACGGAGTGGGCGTGGCCGGCTTGATGGAGGGCCGCGTATGCCTCGATGACAGGTTCGGTGATCCACACTCCGGCAGAGCGTTCGGCATCCCACCGGGCGCAATCTCGCATGACCTGGACGAAGGCTTGGTCGAAGGTGACTTGGAAGCGGGCTTGGGCGAGCGTTCTCGAGAGACTGCGGGAGAGGTGGAATGCGTCGAGCGGGAGGACGGCGCGGCGGGGTGGGTCGTGCCAGGTGAAGAACGATCGGCGGGAATTGCCCATGGGAAAGATGCCCTGGCGGTAGCCAGCGAGGACTTCCGCGGGGTCGAGCCGGTCGGTTCGGCGAATGATGTCCACTCCTTCGATTGTATGGGGGACGGAGTTTTGCATTCGAGTCAACGAATTCGCGGGTCGACACGTAATAGGTTTAGGAGCGATGAGAACCCTGTTGGCAGATTCGTTTGAGCAGATCGTGGCCGCGCAGCAACCGCGGGTGCTGGCGATCTGCCGCCGGCTGCTGGGGGAGACGGGCGAAGCAGAAGAGGCGGCGCAGGATACGTTTCTGAAACTGCATCGATGCTGGTCCCAGATTGAAGGGGACCCGGGGCCGTGGCTTTACCGGACGGCGGTGAACACTTGTCTGGACCGGAGGCGGGGGCCGCGTCGGAGCGTCGAGTTGGTTGAGATGGCGGACCGGCGGCGGGGCCCGGCGGAGTTGGCGGAGATTGCACAACGATGGGCGCGGGTGAAGCGGGCGCTGGAGCAGTTGCCGGAGCGGGAACGGGCGGCGATTACGTTACGGGATATCGAGGGGCTGGAGACTCGGGAGGTTGCGAAACTGCTGGAGATTACGGAGGGGACGGTGCGGAGCCAGATTGCTTCGGCGCGGATGAAGTTACGGAGGTTGGTATGAGTTGCGGACAGTGGGACGAAGAGATTGCGCTGTGGGCGGGCGGGGACTCGGTCGGCGAAGAGTTTTTGGCGCATTTGCAGGGGTGTGGGCGGTGCCAGCGGGAATTGGCCGAAATGCGGGTGGCGCGGGCGGAGTGGGCGGACTGGACGCCTCGGAAACGGCGGGGGGCAAGTTGGTGGTGGGGAGTGGCGGCGGCGGTTCCGTTATTGCTTTGGGTGGGGTGGCCGCGGCCGGTCGAGGTGGAAGTTTTGGCATTGGCGATGCCGGCGGCGCCGGGGGTTCCGGCGTATGTGCCGGTGGCGAGGATGCCTGTGATGAAGAAGGCTTTGCGGCGGGAACCTGCCGCGACGATGAAGATACTAACCGACGACCCGGATGTCGTCATACTTTTACTGGGAGATGCGGAATGAGAGTTATTCTTTTGGCGTTCGTTGCGGTGGTGTTGTGGGGACAGAATACCGCCATGTTGATCGAGTTGCGGCACATTGGCCCAGGGCTAGCGGCGCAAATCGCCAGTGCCTACGGCGATGGGAAGGTGAATGTGAGCACCAACGCTTCGACTTTGATCTTGAGCGGTCCACCGGAACAACTTACGGTCATCCACGGCGTTATTCGCAAGGCCGATGTGCCCACTCCAGCCAAAGCGAGGAAGAACGTCGAGCTGACCTTCTACGTCTTGGCGGCGGGCGACCCGGGCGGGCGGGATCTGCTGCCCGATGATCTGGCAGGCGTCGCAAAGCAAGTCAAGGGCGTGCTAGGGGTACCGGCGCTGCGCCTGGTGGAGTCCATCCAAATCCGGTCCCGGGAAGGCCGGGGAGGCGAGGCGTCAGGGATCCTTGGCAAATCGGCGGGAGCACCGAACATCTACCAGCTTCGATTCGGGGAGGTGAGGCTGCAGGGCGAAGCAAACGCCCGCTCGCTTCGCCTGGACAGCCTCAAGTTTGGAGCGAAGATCCTGTCGGGAAATAGCTACATCGATACCGGGTTTAGCACCGAAATCGACTTTAAGGAGGGCCAGAAGGTCGTGATTGGCAAATCCAGCCTCGACACGTCTGGCACTCCTTTCTTCGTGGTGGTGACGGGGAAGGTCGTCGACTAGGAGTAGGTTTCGCAGACGGCGCGTAGCTTCTTGAAGAGGGCCGGGGTGGCGGTGATGGCCGGGGCCTTCTCCTCATACTCCAGGGCGAGGTAGCCACGATAGTTATTAGCGACGAGCATGCCGGCGACGCGGTCCCAATCGGACGGCGCGGGGCCCTTTTCGTCGCGGACCATGGCCTTCACCTGCACGTTCACGGCGTGCGGAGCGATCATCTCGATCTGCTCGTAGACGCGCGTCTTGAAGTTGGCGGTATCGAGGTTGATGCCGACCCAGGGGCTATTGACCTGCTTGACGATCTGGATGATGTTTTACGCCGTGTTGACCGGCGTACTCGGCGGCGGGCGAGGCGGCGGGCGAGGCATCGGGCGTGATGGGGAAATCGGTGGGGAACCCGAGTTTGTATCCGCTTCGTTTCCGGGAGGTTTTGGTGGAAGGCGAAACGGGGAGCCGCTTTCTTCGTTTGAGTGGATTGAAGTTCGGGGGAAGGATCGCCACCGGCGCGAATTACGTCGAGACCGGGTTCAATACGGATGTCGATAGGAAAGACGGCCAGAAGATTCTGATGAGGAACTCGAGCCTGGATACCTCGGGAACGCCTTACTTTGTGGTGGTGACCGGTAAGGTTGTCGCAGAGGAGCGAAAACAAGAAGGCCTCCCGGAGCGGGAGGCCTTCTTGGGGGTTGCGGTTGTGGGTTGCGATTAGAACTCTAAACGCAGGCCCATGGTGATGAGGCGGGCGCCGTTCTGCGGGCCGGTCGGCCGGCCGAAGTTGGCGTTGCCCACAACACCGTTGATTCCACCAAAGTTGGTGCGGTTGAACACGTTGAAGCCATCGGCCCGGTAGATCAGGACGACCGGATTCTTCTCGTTCTCCCACAGGGTGGTCCGCTTCACGAGCGCGATGTTCTCGGTAAAGACAGCCGGATTCCGGAACTCGGTATCGTAGAACGCCGCGGTGCCGAGGGTGAACTGCGGCGCGGCCGTGTACGAACCCGGGGTGAAGAACCGGCTGCTCGGGTCGTTGGGATCGAGCGTGGTGCGATCGATGCCCGTACGGATCGGCGAGCCGGAGCGGTTGGCTTTGGTGAGCGGCGCAAACAGAACGCCGTTGCCCAGCGGGTTACCGGGGGTGACGGCCTGGAGGAGCGTACCCTTGCGATAGACGGCGGTGGAAGCGATCGTCCAGCCACCGGCCAAGCCGTTGACGAGCCGGTTCGAGGAGCCCAGGAACTTCTGGTTCTTGCCGAACGGCAGGTCGTAGCTGAGCAGGATGTTCAACACGTGCGGGATGTCGAAGGGCATGAAGCTCTTCGAGTCGGGCAGGTTGTAGTAGTCCTGGGGCGAACCCTGACCACCCAACTGGCTGAAGACCTGACGGAAGTGGCCGTAGCCGAGGCTCTTCGACCAGGTGTAGTTGGCGTTGAGCTGGAGGTTGCCATAGCGGCGCTCGACCTTCAACTGCATCGCGTCATACCAGCTAACACCGTAACCGGCGAAGAGGCTGGCGACCGACAGGTACTGCGGGAACGGACGGAGGCTCTGCGCCACGCTGCGCGTGGCACCGAAGCCAGCGAACGGCTCGCGGAAACCAGCAGCTTGAGCAGCGGCGCTACCGACCTGCTGCTGCAGCAGGCTACCCCGGCCGAGGAGGCTGGTGGGCAACTGGTTCAGGTCAACGGTGGAGTTCAAGCGGGTGCCACGATTGCCCTGGTAGGCAACGTCGATCAGCCAGTTCTTGAATTCGTGCTGGACGCTGAAGCTCCAGTTGAAGATACGGCCCGCCTGACCGGCGGTCGGACCCTGGTACTGGACGCTCTGGAAGTTGACGATGGTGGGATCGATGATCGGCGGCGGACGGTAGCCAGCCTGGACCGGGATGCCATTATCCCAATTGAGGACCTGGTTCAAGCCATCGCTCTGCAGGTCGTTGGTGCCAGCGAAGCCCGCACGGCAGCCGCAGCCACCGCTCGACATGCCCTGGTAGAAGATGGCATAGCCACCGCGGAGGACCGTCTTCGGCGTCAGCTGATAGGCGAAGCCGATGCGCGGACCGATATTGGAGTAGTCGTTCGGGTAGAAGCGACGTTCGCCAGTACGGCCGGGGCCGGTGCCGGAGAAAACCAGCGCGCCGGGGCGGCCGCCCGCTCCGGGGTTCGGGACGTTGATGTCGACGTGCGAGTAACCGTTGCCACCCGGAACGTGCCAGCCGATGGGCACTTCATACCGGAGGCCGAGGTTGAGGGTCAGCTTGGAGGTGACGCGCCAGTTGTCCTGGAAGAAGAAGGACGTGTCGTAATAGACGGTGTCGTCAAACAGGACCGGAGGCACTACGTTCGAAGCCACGTCAGCCGCGCCGAGGAGCAGGCTGGCGAACTCGTGACCGGTGGAGGTGAGGGCGGTGGGCAGACCAGTCTGCACCCGATTGAAGACGTACCGGCCGTTGGTACCGGCGAGGTCTTCGCCACGGGTGGTGAATTTGCGCCAGTTGTAGCCGAACTTGTATTCGTGCTTGCCACGGAGCCAGGTGAAGCCCTGGCTGAACCACCACTGCTTGTTGAACTGGGCGCCGTTGGCGACCTTACCGTCCTGGACACCGTAGGGGGTGAGGCCGGCGGGACCGTTGAACTGGATACGCGGAGTGGCGTCGGAATCACCGGTGAGATTGAAACCGAGCTTCGAGCCGAAGCCGGCCTGGAAGGGGTTGGTCCAGGTCTGCCGGGTGACCGAGTAGGAGAACGTCGTGTGCATGCTCAGGCTCGGCTTGATGCTGTAATCGTGGTTGACGCGGTGGTTGTACGGCTTCTGGTTGTTGTTGAGACCCTGACCGAGGGCGCCCGGGAAGGCCGCCAGGTCCGTCTGGGCCTGCACTTCGTTCGAGAAGAAGTAGCTGACGCGGTTGGTAGGGGTGAAGGCGTGATCCAGCTTCAAGCTCCAGATGTCGCGCTCGAACGGGCTCTCGTTGACGAAGTCAAAGTTGTTGGCGAGAGTGGGACGGTTGGCGTCCGGGATGAGCGGAATCAGATTCCGGGCCACCCGGCTAAAGCGGGCGGCGGGGATGATGTTGCCGGGGAAGGGCTGGCGGACGTTGCCGGCGGTCGTGGCCGGGTCATAGATCAGGGGCACGCCAGTCTGGCTGAAGTTGCCCTGCTTCATGAGCGGGGTCGGCAGGGTCGAGATGGGGAAGCTGATGGTGGCGGGGCGCAGATCCTTGGTCTTGGTGAAGTACCAGAAGGTCTTGTTGCGGCCATCGTAGACCTTCGGAATGTAGACGGGGCCGCCGATGGAACCGCCGGTCTCGTTGAAACGTTCCTTGGGACGGAAGTTCGCCGCCGGGTTCGGATTGGCGTTGCGGGCCCAGGCGTTGGCATTCCAGATATCGCGGCGCATGTTGTGGAAAGCCGCGCCATGGAACCAGGAGGTGCCGCTCTTGGCGACATAGATTTCGATACCGCCGCCGACGCGGCCATATTCGGCCGAATAGTTCGAGCTGAGCATCTTGAACTCGCTGAACATTTCCGCAGACGGGAAGTTGAAGACGGCGCTCGATTCGACGTTGAGCGCGCTGGCGCCGTCGATGAGGACTTCCTGCGCGCGGCCGCCGGAACCGGAAACGGACTGTTCGCCGTTGTTGGTCACACCGGGCATGAAGTTCACGAAGGCGCGGGGGTTGCGGATACCGCCGGCAAACAGCGGGAGCGTATCCATCATCTTGGTCGATACCGCGTTGCCGCGTTCGGCGGACGAGGTCTCGAGCAGCGGTGCTTCGGCGCTAATGGTAACGGATTGCTGGACGTCACCCACTTCGAGCTTGAGGTCCAAGTCGATACGTTGGGCGATGCGGACTTCGATGTTTTGCCGGGTGAGCTTCTTAAAGCCCGCTTTCTCTACGAGGATGACGTAGCGGCCCGTGGACAACTGGGGGAACACATAAAGGCCGGCATCCGATGATGTGGCTTTGATCTCGACGCCAGTTCCCTCATTACGGGCGGTGACGGTGGCGGCGGGGATGGAAGCGCCATTGGGATCCACGACGACGCCAGCCATGGAGCCGGTGGCACTTTGGCCAAACGCGGATACCGACGTCGAAAGCAGCGCGCACAGGGCAAGAACCGACGGGGTAGTTTGTCTACTTTTCATTTCTCCTCTTCTGATTTTAGGAGCGAAGTCTATGGAAAATAATAGACTTGTGCGTTCCCGAATCATCTCTCCGCAGATTATAACCCACATACCCAGCTTGGCAACGGGATTTAAACCGTGCCGTGGGAGAAATGTAATGAAAAGTGAGCGGAGGAGTAGAGGATGGTGCTCAAGGCAATAGAAACCGTTTTTCGACGGAAATTTTTCGCTTCCAATTCCCGTACCGCGGGAACCACTTTTAGGAGTAGGTCGCGCAAACAGCGCGGAGTTTTTTGAACAGGGCCGGGGTGGCGGTGAGCGCCGGGGCCTTCTCCTCGTACTCGAGGGCGAGGTAGCCGCGGTAGTTGTTGGCGACAAGCATGCTCGCAACGCGGTCCCAATCAGAGGGCGCGGGGCCTTTTTCGTCGCGGACCATAGCCTTCACCTGCACGTTCACGGCGTGCGGGGCGATCATCTCAATCTGCTCGTAGACGCGGGTTTTGAAGTTGGCGGTGTCGAGGTTGATGCCGACCCAGGGGCTATTGACCTGCTTGACGATCTGGATGATGTTCTCGGCCTTGTCGGTGATGCCGCCGTGGTTTTCGAGGCCCAGGATGACGCCGTGTTGACCGGCATACTCGGCGGCGGGCGAGAGGATTTCGGCAACCCACTTGGCGGCGTCGGCTTCGGTCGCATCCTTCGGCACTGCGCCGCCGAAGACACGGATATGACCGGCGCCAAGTTTGGCGGCAACGTCGATCCACTTCTTCAGATTGGCCGTTTGCTCAGCGCGGGCGGGTCCGGCCGGTTTGGTGAGTTCGCTGCGGATGGAGATGGAGTAGATTTCGATGCCGGCCTTGTAGGCGGCTCGCTTGAGCGGGATGAGGAAGCTGTTCTCGGTGTTGGGGAACCAGTAGACAGTCATATCGACGCCGTCGAGGTCGTTTTCGGCGGAGATCCGGATGAGGTCTTCGTACTTGAGGGTTCCCTTCTGCAGGTCTTCGCGGAAGGAGTAAGCGCAGAGGGCGGGCCGGAGACGCGGCCTCAAGGCAGCGGACAAGGTGAGCGGCGCGGCGGCGGCGGAGGCGAGGAGGGAGCGACGGGTAATCATGGTCTGGTCAAAGCATATCGCGAGAAGATGCGCGTCGTCGACCCGTCATATTCGGCGAAGGCCTTGAAGTAGTCGCTCTGGGCTTTAATCTCGCGGAATTGGGCGTCGGCGGTGGCGAGCTCGCGGAGATTGACGAGGAATTGGGTCGAATCGCCGAGGTCGAACTTGGCGCGTTCGGCCTCTTCGAGCTGGCGGGCGGTGAGCACTTCGTTGCGACCCACGCCCAGGGTTTCGTAGGCGGCCTTGACGGCGCTAACGGCGTCCTGCACGTCGGCGACGACGCGGTCCCGGGAGAAGCGGAGCTCGGATTCGATTTGGGAGAGCTTCGCGGTTTGCTGGACGTTTTTGCCGATGGCTTTGCGGCGTTGGGCGGGCAGTTCGAAGATAAGGCCGGACTCGACGTTGTTCCCGATCTTGGTGACGGAGCCGGTTCCGGTGTCGCGGGAGTATTGGAGGAAAAAGTCGAGTTGCGGCGCGATTTGATTGCCGGCGAGACGGACCTCCACCTGCTGCTGGTCGCGCTTAAAGAGCAGCGCGCGCACCTCCGGCCGTTGTTGGATGGCGAAGGCGAGGTCTTCGCGGATGCGGGCCTCGTCGAGGTCGCCGGGCGGTTCGGGGATGGACGGAAGGCGCTCGGGAGGGGGCTGCACGGGGGAGCCATCCGCGGCGCGGAGGTAGAGAGACAGTTCGATGGCGCGGTTCTGCAGATTCCGTTCGGCTCCCACCACGGCGCCGCGGCGGCGGAGGATGGTCTGCCGGTTGTCCGTTAGTTCGATGGGGGCGATGCTGCCGAGCTTTACCGACTCGTCGATTTGGGTGTTGCGCTCTTCGGCGAGGCGGAGGAGCGCTTGCGCGACCCGCAACTGCTGACCGGCGGCGACCCATTCCCAGTACTGCTTCAGCGCATCCTTGAAGAAGGTGAGGCGGGACTTGTCGACGGTGGTTTCGGCGACATCGCGTTGGAGGGCATTGGTTTGGAGGCCGGCGCGGCGAGCGTCGATGGCCCGATTTTTGAGGAGATTGGTGCGGAAACCGGCGCGGTACTCTCCAGCCGACAAGGTCTGGGACTTATCCTCGGCCGGACTGAATTTCCCCCGGCCGACCTTGTAGCCGCTGTAGACGTCGGTACCCCACGCTTGCAGGGGCTGTTCGACAAGGGCTTCAAAGGTCTCGTTCCGGTAAAAGCCGAATTGCTCGACATCTCCCTTGGCTTTGATCTTGGTATCGAACTCGCCTTTAGCGGAGATCTGGCCGCCTTCGGCGATGCGCCGTTCTTCCAAGACGGCAGCGAGCAGGGGAAAGTGCTGGTTCACCGAACGCAACACTTCTTCTGGAGTCAGCGGATCCAGGGCGAGGAGAGCGAACAGAGCAAAGATCATTATTTTTCTTTAGATGGAGCTTTGCCTTTGGCCGGTTCCGTCGTAGCGATCACCGGAGGGAAGCCGTTGAATTGGCGCCACAGCTCGAAGCCCAAGGGTACCTGATTGAGAAGTACCCAGCCGTTGGCACGGACCCCTTGGCGCAAGTAGTTCTTCGTGGGCCACGGTTCATCATTGGCGTCGTGCTGGACGAGGACCCGGAACTGGCCGGCGCCATTGTCGGTGGAGTCGACGAGTTGGACGTGCCCGCCAAACGTGCCGACGGCGATCGAGGGCCAACCGGCAAACTGCAGAGCAGGCCAACCTTCAAACTGCAGGCGCACGGGGCTGCCTTCACTGATGAGAGGCACATCGTTGCCGTTGATCCACAGTTCAACGACGTCCTTGGTGGTGGACGGCACGAGAATGGCGATTTGGGCGCCAGCCTTCAGCAACTCACCGTTCTGGCGGGCGACGACCCGGAAGATCTTGCCGTCTACGGGAGCCATAACGCGCTGGGTGTTCTGCCGGGCGAGCCGGACTTCGACCTTGGTGACTTCCGCCCGCGCCTTGGCCACGTCGGATTCGGCGGACGCGTGAGCGCCCCAAGCTTCTTCGATGCGGGAACCGGCTTCGGCGTCGGTCCGGAGGAGTTCGCTATCGAGCGAGAGTTTTTCGCTCTTCGCGGCGTTGAGAGAGGCCGTAGCCCGTTCGACGTCGGCGACCTTTTGTGTGTAATCGAGCTCGGCGAGTTCGACGTTGCGGGTGGAGGTCAACCCCTTCTTGGCGAGACCGGCCTGCCGTTCCTGCTGCATTCTGGCGGTGATGAGACCAGCCTTGGCGGCTTCAAGCGATTGCTGGGCAGCAGCGATCCGGTCGATCGACATTTGCACGCGCGCTTTGGCGGCGGAGACGCCGGTCTTCTGGCTGAGTTCGAGCGCCCGAATGCGGTCTTCAATGGTCTTGACGCGGCGGACGGCGGCCTCTTCGGTGCGCAACATTTGATCGCGCTCCTGGGTCAGGCGGTCAATTAAGGAGGGGTCGTTGTCGGTCAGGTCGACGATGGGGTCGCCCTTCTTCACATCCGAACCTTCGACGACATGCCAGCGGGCGATACGGCCGTCGATGGGGGCTTCAATATTCTGTTGCCGCTCTTCGGGGGAGAAGGCGACGACGCGGCCCGAGCCGGGAATGTTTTGCTGCCAGGGGGTGATGGTCAGGGCCAAGGCCAGAACAATGATCAAGACCAGGAGAACACGGGCCAGCACGCGGGTGGCACGGGGCGCCTGGATAGCATGTAAGGCAATGAACGCGGGGAGGGTATGGGAAGGCGAACTCATGCGTGTACCTCGAGGAGATTAGAATCGCGCAGGTCCCCGTCTTCGAGTACGGCCAACCGGTTGCAGCGGGACAACAGATCCGGGCGTTCGGTGACGCAGATGAGCGTCCACGGGGCGGCCGGATCGAACAGGACTTTGCAAACCTCTTCGCGCTCCTGAATACGGTCGATCTGATCGAGGGCGTCGTCGAGGATGAGGAGACGGGGACGAGAGGCGATGGCGCGGGCGATCATGAGGCGGCTGGCCTGCACGCGGGACAGGGGCCGTCCGCTGGGGTGCAGTTCCGTGTTCATACCATTGGGCAGCAGCTGGACCTCATCGAGCAAACCGACGCGCTCGAGAAGCTGGCGCGCCTCATCATGGCTGAGTGGTTGTCCCATCCGCAGATTGTCGAGAAGCGTGCCGGGGAAGATTTCGACGTCCCGCACGAGAGACACGTGGCTGCGGAGTTCGGCGAGCGGGAGGTCTCGCATATCGACATTGTTGATGGTCACCACGCCCGATTCGGGTTCGCGGAGGCCGTAGAGCAGGTCAGCGAGAGTCGATTTGCCGCTCCCGTTGTGGCCCATGAGGCCGAGGCGTTCGCCGGAGGCGACCTGGAAATCACCAATAGAGAGGTTCTTATACCGCATCTGGCGGAAATGAATCTTCAAAGGATCGGCTCCGGTAATGTGGGCTTCCCCTCCCTCGCGCTCAAGGGGAAGATCCACGACATTGCCCAACTTGTCGAGACCGGCCAAGAGATCGTAGTAGGTCTCGAGATGCTTACCGAATTTGGTAAAGCCACTGACCATCAGCGTGACAATCAATTCGGCGGCGACCAACTGGCCGAGGGTCAATTGCCGGTCGATCACCAGATAGCCACCAATGCCGAGGAGGATCGAGCTGGCGATGGCTTGTAGCGCGAAAGAGCCGACGGTTTGCCGGAGCAGGATGGAAAAGTGCTTTTTCCGGTAGTCGAGGTAGTGCTCCAGCAAATGCCGGGAGTGCTCGGCGGCGAACGCAGCACCGGAGGGGGACTTGAAGGCGATGAGGTGAGCGGCAATCTGCTCGAGCCACGCTTCCATGGCGTACTTGGCTTTCGATTCCTTAATGGCCGTGTAAATGGCGCCCCGGCCGAGGACAAAGATGATGAACAGCATGGCCACAACCAACAGGACGTCGAAGGCCAGCAGGAGTGGGTGATAGAGAGCTACCAGGATCATGCCGATGACGGTCTGCATGGTGATGGTCAACCCGTCGATGAGAAGGGTGGATGCCGCTTTTTGTACCGTGACGACATCGAAGAAGCGGTTGACGACTTCCGGGCCGTGGTGTTTATCGAATCCTTTGGCTTCCACGCGAAGGAGCCGATGCGTGAAGTCCTGCGAGACGCGGGCGAAGATGCTGCGCTGAAGAAGTTCAATGACGTAGTAGCGGAGGCCATTCAGGACGGTCGAAAAGCCGAGAGCGATGAAGACGAAACCCGTCAAGACGACAATCGGCTGCAAGACCGATCCAAAGGCGACGGTATTGACGAGCGACTGTACAGCTACCGGGACAACGAGCGACAGGAGGCCGATAACAACCGAGTAGATAATGGCGACCCACAGCGTGCTTCGCTCCCCCGCCAACATCGCCCGCAAGCGTTGGTACGGGGTTTCTTTGAAGCGAAGCGACTCGAGCGGGGCCGTGGGGATGGGGATCTGCCAATCGACCTCGGCACCGACGTTGGGGATGCCCAGGATTTCGATGAGGGCATCGACCGTAATCCACTTTTCGCGGCTGCCGGCCGGTCCAAAGCCGACGCGAACCTTGCCGCGCTTCGTCTCAAACACCGTCAGCGGTTCGTGGTCTCCCACGCAATACGCGATCCACGGCGAGGCGGGGTCAACCTCGCGAAGAACCGCTCTAAGAGATCG
>LNFE01000055.1 GCA_001464575.1 Acidobacteria bacterium Ga0077553
CGGAACCGGTCGCCGAACTGCCGGCACCCGTTGCCAAACCAAAAGCCGCCGCGGTCGGACAATCGTTCCCCTCCGAAACTGGCTTCGAATCGCAATTCATCCAATCGCAGCCCGTCGCCCGGCCAGCCATCGTCGATCTCTGCTGAACCGGCTTCGAATCGGAGAACTCCGCCGCCTGCGAACCGCAGTTTGCTCTTTGACAACCAGTCCGAATAGCCGGTTCGCCCGAAGTGTGCCTCCCCGTCCAGACGGGTTCCACCCTTTGTGATATCGTTTGCCCAAATGCTTCGCCTGCTGCCGGCCCTATTCCTGGTGCCCATCGCCTTCGCCCAACTCATCCCCCTCTGGCCCAACCGCCCCGACCAGTCGGAGTCCTTCGTCGGCCCCAACGACACCGAACGCCGCATCCGCAAGATCACCAACCCCCTCCTCACGGTCCACGCCGCCCCCCAGCCCAACGGCACCGCCATCCTCATCGCCCCCGGCGGCGGCTTTCGCCATCTCGCCATCGAGAAAGAGGGTCACGATGTCGCCCGCTGGCTCAATACCCTGGGCATCACGGCCTTTGTCCTCCAGTACAGCGCCGGCGCCGACCCCTCCCGCGACACCGTCGTCGCGCAGTCTCTTGAAGACATCCGCCAGGCCCTGCGTCTCCTCCGCCCCCGCGCCAAGGAGTTCCGGTTCCATCCGGACCGCCTCGGCGTCATGGGCTTCTCCGCCGGCGGTTATCTCGCCGCCGACGTCGCCATGCGCTTCGACGCCGCCACGCGCCCCGCCTTCGTCATCCCCGTCTACGCCGTCGTCCCGCCCAATCTGTCCGTCCCCGCCGACGCCCCGCCCATGATCCTCCTGGCCGCCCACGACGATCCCCTCACCATCGGCCACACCATCCCGCTCTACACCGCCTGGAGCAAGGCCCAGCGCCCCGCCACCGTCCACATCTACGCCACCGGCAAACACGGCTTCGGCTTCCGCCGCACCGGCGTCGCCGCTGACGTCTGGCCCGACCACCTCGCCGCCTGGCTCCGCCTGATGAAGCTTCTCTAGCCCCAATTGTGCCTCTAATCAGGACAAGAATGCCGTAAGGGAACAGGATTGGGGCCAAGGCTTACCAGCCCAGCCGCTCCCGCAGTTGCTGCGTATACCGCCGGCTCACCTCCACCGTCTCGCCGCTCCGCAGCCGCGCCGTCACCCCGCCCCGCACCACCGGCTCCAGCACGGCCAGTTTTTCGAGATTCACAATCGTCTGTTTGTGGACCCGCAGAAAGCGCCCGCCGGGCAAGGCGGCTTCCAACTCCCGCAACGTCCGCTCCACCAGAAAGCGCCCCGCTGGCGTAATCGCAAACACCAGTTCATCGTCCGATAAAAACGCCTCAATACTCTCCACCGGCAGCACGTGATACTGGTTCAGCCGCTTGCCCACCACCCGCTCCAGGCTTCGCCCGGTCTGCTGCCGCAACGCGCTCACCAGCTGCGCTATCCCGTCGCCCTTGGCCCGGTCGCGCAGCTTCCGCACCGCCGCCGCCAAGCGATCCGCCTCCACCGGCTTCATCAAATAGTCGACAGCGTTCACTTCAAACGCCTGCAGCGCATACTGATCGTAAGCCGTCACGAATACGATCCACGGACGACTAGCCTCCGGCAAGGCCGCCGCCACTTCGAGGCCCGTCAACCCAGGCATCTGCACATCCAGAAACACCGCGTCCGGACGCAACCCCGCCATCGCGGTCAATGCCCCCAAGCCGTCCTCCGCTTCGCCGGCAATCTCCATCTCCGGCTCATCCGCCAGCATGTGGATCAGGCGCTCACGGGCCCGCCGCTCATCGTCTACGATCAGAACCTTCATGCCACAGCCGCTCTTTCCAGGCGGAGAACAAAGGATATCGCGGTTCCCTCGCCCAGGGTCGACGCCAACTCCCACGTCCCCCCTTCGCGCTCCACCCGCTCCCGCACATTAACCAAGCCCACGTTCCCAACCGTCTTGTCTGCCTCAAACCCCACCCCATCGTCAACTACCGACACCCGCACTCCCTCCGCACTCCGCGCCACCCGGACCGCAACACTTCCCCCGCCCGGCTTTACGCCAATGCCGTGCTTCACCGCATTCTCCACCAGCGGCTGCACCAGCAGCGGCGGCACTTGCGCGTCCAGCAACTCCTCCGGGGCGTCGATGGTAAACCGCAGCTTCTCCTCAAACCGCGCCGCCTCGATCTCCAGAAACGCCCGCACCCCCGCCAACTCCTCTCGCAGCGAAATCCGCTCCCGCCGCGTCGCGTCCAATGCGTTGCGGAACACCCGCGCCAAATTCACAATCGTCCGCTCCGCTTCCGGCGAACTCCGCGCCATCGCCGCCACCGTGTTCAGCGTG
>LNFE01000056.1 GCA_001464575.1 Acidobacteria bacterium Ga0077553
CCTCCCCCACGGACAGCGCAATCACAATATCCCCGTCGCTCATCGTGTGCCCCGGACTCAGCGCCCGCAACACCCCCGCCTGCGCCATCTTCGCCAGGCGCGTCGCCCCCACCTTGCTCAGCTTCGCATTCGTCGCCACCACCACCAGCGTCGTGTTCCCGCCGGCCAACCCGCCTTCCTTCCCTCCACGCATCAACAGCTCCGTGTCCGCCAACTCCGAACTCGCCGGCGAATGCCGCGCCCCCGCCACCAGCCGCCCCGTCCGCGGATCCCGCACGTCGCCAAACGCGTTCACCACCGCCAACGCCGCCACCTTCACGTTCCCCATCGCATGTCCCGCCGTACCCACCCCGCCCTTCATCGCCTGGCCCATCCCAAACAGCTTCCCCACCGTCGCCCCCGTTCCCGCCCCGACGCTCCCTTCCACCACCGGACCCGCCGTCGCCGCCTTCGCCGCCGCCACCCCCATCTCCCGGGTCGGCCGCACGTCGCCCCGTCCGATCCGCAGGTCGAAGAGGATCGCCGACGGCACAATCGGCACCCGCAGCTCTCCCATCGCAAACCCCACACCCTTCGACTCCAGATAGTTCCTCACCCCGCTCGCGGCCTCTAACCCGAACGCACTCCCCCCCGAAAACACGATCCCATGCACCAACCCGGTCACATGCAGCGGGCTCATCGTGTCGAACTCCTGCGTCCCGGTCGCCGCCCCGCCAATGTCGACGCCGGCCACCGCCCCGCCCTCACACAGAATCACGGTACACCCCGTCAACGCCTCGAAATCGGACGCATGGCCTACCTTAATCCCTGGAATCTCAGTCATCCCACCAGAGTGGCACAAGCCGCCTGTGCTAGCATCGGAACGGATGCTGGACTGGCTGAAATCGCCCATCCTTACTTTTCAAGAGTTCGTAACCCTCGCCGGACGCGCCTCGCTTAACGTCTTCCGGCGGCCGTTCTATGGTCAGGACCTCTTCCTGCAGATGGACACCATCGGCGTCGGCAGCCTGCCCATCACGGTGCTCATCGGATTCTTCTCCGGCGTCATCATGGCCCTGCAGATGTCCCGCGCCCTTTCGCAGTACGGCGCCACCGGCCAAGTCGGCCAAATCACGGCCATCACCCTCGTCCGCGAAATGGGCCCGGTGCTCACCGCGCTGCTCATCGCCGGCCGCAACGCCTCCGGTATCGCCTCCGAACTCGGTTCTATGAAGGTCTCCGAGCAAATCGACGCCATGCGCGCCCTCGGTACCGACCCAGTTAAAAAACTCGTCACACCCCGGCTCCTCGCCATGTGCGTCACCCTGCCGCTGCTGACCATCATCGCCGACTTCGTCGGCATCGTCGGCGGATACATGGTCGCCGTCCCGCTCCTCCGTTTGACGACCGGGTCGCAATACTGGAACAACGCGTGGCGGTCGCTCGAGTACAACGACATCGCCCAGGGCCTCATCAAGCCGCTCCTGTTCGCCTTCATCATCGCCCTCGTCGGTTGCCTCTACGGCATGCGGACCAGCGGCGGAACTCAGGGCGTGGGCCGCGCGACGACACAGGCCGTCGTCGTCGCCAGCGTCTGGATTTTTATCGTAACCGCGTTGGTCACGCGTATTTTTGTGAACCTCTGATGGCGCGCAACGAAGCCAAAGAGCGCAAATGTATCCTCAAATTCGAGGACGTATCGCTCCAATTCGACCAAGCGAGCCCGGTGCTCGACCGAGTCTCCTTCGAGATCTGGAGCGGCGAAACCAGGATCATTCTCGGTGCCGCCGGCGCCGGAAAAACCGTGATGATGAAGATCGCCCTTGGCCTCCTGAAAGCATCGAGCGGCCGCGTCTCCGTCATGGGACAAGACGTCACAAACTTCGACGAAGTCCAATGGTATGAGGTCCGTTCGCATATTGGCGTCCTCTTTCAAGAGGGCGGATTGTTCGACTCTATAACCATCGAAGAGAACGTGGCGTATCCCCTTCTGAACCAGGCCAGGTTCATGACCAACGGCAAAAAACCAACCATCGATTCCGTCCGCCCCGATGTGCAGGAAGCCCTGAATTTCGTCGAGCTCGGCAACACGTTAAATAAATTTCCGTCAGAACTTTCCGGAGGAATGCGCCGCCGCGT
The DNA here is from genome assembly GCA_001464575.1 of Acidobacteria bacterium Ga0077553. Classification (GTDB taxonomy): domain Bacteria; phylum Acidobacteriota; class Terriglobia; order Bryobacterales; family Bryobacteraceae. The sequence continues at coordinate 2,119 of LNFE01000056.1, forward strand.
CGGCATCGCGCGGGGGAGCGTCGCCGACCCCGACCTGTTCCTCTACGACTCTCCAACCGCGGGGCTCGACCCGATTACGGCGAACACAATCATTGCGCTTTTAATCAAAGATCGCGAAATGCGGAATACTACCGCCGCGATTATCACCCACCGCTTTCAAGACGGGCATCTGATGGCCAATTTCCGCTACAATCCGGAGAAGGATCATTTAGAGCGATTGCCCGCCGACTCCCCTTTGCGAGAGAGAACTAAATTTATGGTGATGAAGGAAGGCCAGCTCGTCTTCGAGGGTTCCGAAACAGAACTCGACGCCTCCCGAGATCCGTATATCTCCAAGTTCTCCATGCACCCCGCAAGAAAAGTTTCCTAGAAAAAAAATTTCCAATGCCATCAGCAAGCAAAGTTTCTTGGGCGCAACTTCGGGTGGGAGTCATGGCGTTGGTAGCTCTCGCTATCTTGTTCGTCCTGGTCTTCCTCCTTACGGGCAATAAGAGCCTTTTCAGTAAAGAGGTGATGGTCTACACGCTTCTCGACGACTCGGCGGCAATAACCGAGGGGTCGGCGGTACGCTTGAACGGGATCCTGATCGGCAAGATCTCGAAGGTTGGGCTCAGCGGAGAAAACATCCCCAATCGAATCATCCGGTTAGAGCTAGCGATCGACGCGGACAAGCTGGGTTCGATTCCGGCGGATTCGGTTGCAGCCGTCGGGGCCGAGAACCTGCTCGGAACCAAGTACATCAATATCAAGAAAGGTAAGGCGACGAACGCGGTGCAGGCCGGGGGAGAGATCAAGAGTCTCGACACCCGCGAGTTCCAAGACCTGGTGAACGCGGCTTACCCTTCGCTGCAGTCGCTGCAGAAGATTGTGGAGCGGGTGGACAACATCGTTGGAATGGTCGAGAAGGGCCAGGGTTCGATCGGGAAGCTGCTCTCTGATGACGAGCTGTACCAACGCTTGGTCAGTACGGTGGCGGAGGTGCAGAGCATCACGGCCAATCTTGGGAGCGGGCGCGGGACGATTGGCAAGTTGCTGAACGACGATGCGATCTACGAAGACCTGCGAACGACGCTGAAGAAGACCGACACGTTGATTGATGATCTGCAGGCCGGCAAGGGATCGGCGGGCAAGCTGCTGAAGGATCCGGCGCTCTACGACGAATCGAAGCAGACGATTGCGGAGCTGCGAAAGACGATCGACGGGATCAACCGCGGCGAAGGTACGGCCGGGAAGCTGATGAAGGACGAGGCGCTGTACAAGAATCTGAACCAGCTAGTGCTTCGGTTGGATTCCGTAGTGGAACGGCTGCAGAGCGGCCAGGGAACGATGGGTCAACTGATGGTGAATCCGCAGTTGTACGAGTCCATGAACGGCACGATGAAGGAGATGAACTCCTTCATGAAAGACTTCCGGGCGAACCCGAAGAAGTTCTTGACCATCCAGCTTAAGCTATTTTAATGTCGAGGCAGTTGGTCGTGAACGCCGACGATTTTGGCTTCACGCGGGACGTGAACGCCGGGATTGTTGAGGCGCACCAGAGGGGCATTTTAACGGCCACGACGCTCATGGCGAACGGGGATGCCTTTGAGGACGCGGTCCGGCTGGCCGGGGAGAATCCGGAGTTGGACGTCGGGGTGCATCTGGTGCTGGTGGGGATGCCCGGGTTGCCGGCGACGCTCACGGACTGTGTGACGGCGGTTTACGGCGGGCAGTTGGATGTCTACGCGGAGTTTGCGGGGCAAGTGAAGAAGATTGTGGCGGCGGGAATCCGGCCGACGCATCTGGACACGCATAAGCACACGCATCTACTGCCGCCCGTGCTGCGGGCCGTCTGTACTGTGGCGGAGGAGTATGGGATCGGCTGGGTTCGTGCTCCGGGGGATTTTCCGTTTACTTACGGGCGGAAGAGCGCGGTGAGCGCCGCGATGCGGTGGCGGCAGCGAGGGATACGCCGAACGATCGCGGAGGCCGGGTTGCGCACGACGGATTCGTTCACCGGCTTTGCGTGGACAGGGGCGTTTACGGAGAAGGAGCTCGTGAAGCTAATGCCGGCGTTGCCGGACGGAGTTACGGAGTTGATGTGCCATCCGGGGAAGCTGGGCGGGGAGCTTGAGGGGGCGAACACGCGGCTGAAAGGGAGCCGGGTGCAGGAGCTGCGGGCTCTGACGCATCCGGCGACGCGGGCGGCGGTGGAGGCGGCGGGCATACAATTAGTTGGGTTTCGGGAGTTGTGACGTGATGAGGAATTTGCTTCTAATTGCACTATCGGTAATGACGATGCCAACGACGCGGGTAGAGAATGTTGTCGAGACGCTGCATGGCGTCGAGGTGGTGGACCCATACCGGTGGCTGGAGAATCAGGATGCGCCGGCGACAAGGGAGTGGTTGGCGGCGCAGGAGAAGTACGCCCGGTCGTGGATTGATGGGGCGCCGCGGCGGGCGGCGATTGAAAAGCGCGTCGAAGAACTATTGCGGGTGGAGACCGTTTCCTTCCCGACGGTGCGGAAGGAGCGGATCTTCTACACGCGGCGGGCTCCGGAGCAGAGTCAGCCCGTGCTGTACGTACGCGAAGGGCAGCGCGGTCAGGAACGGATGCTGGTGGACCCCAATGCGCGGGGCGGGAGCATTTCCGTAACGCTGTTAGCGGTAAGTCCGGACGGGTCGGTACTCGCCTATGGCCTGCGGAAAGGCGGGGAGGACGAGACGGAGGTGCAGTTGCTGGACGTCGCCACGGGGAAGGACGTGGGGAGCCGGTGGCCCAGAGCGCGGTACATGGGATTGGAGATCGCGCCGGACAACCGGACGATTTACGTGTCCAAGTTTGAAGAGAAGGGCCCCGGGATCTTCCGGTACCAGGAAGGGCAAGCGCCGGAGCGTTTGTTCGGAGACGGGTATACGCCGCAGAACATTATCAGCATTGATTTGTCGCCGAGCGGGAAGCGGCTGCTGTTGACGGTGTTGCTGGGATCGGCGGGCAGCAAAGACGAGGTCTACTTGATGGACCTTGCTTCCAAGCAGGTGACGACGATCAACAAGGACATTGCTGCGCGTTTCCGGGGGGCGTTTGCCGGGGAGGAGACGATTGTCTTCACGACCGACTGGAAGGCTCCGCGGCAACGGGTGGTGACGGTGCCGGCCGCGGCTCCGGACCTGGCAAAGGCGAAAGAGATTGTGCCGCAAGCGGAGTGGCAGTTGGAGGGCGCTTCGCTGGTGGGGGGCCGGATTGCGCTGCAGTATCTGGAGAACGTGCAGTCAAAAGTGAAGTTTGTTGACTTACAGGGTAAGTTAGTGCGGGAGATGGCGGCGCCGGGTCTCGGGACGGCTTCGAATGTTTTTGGCGAATGGACGAATGACGCGGCGTATCTGAGCTATAACTCCTTTTATCAGCCGACTACGATTTACTCTTACTCGGTGAGCAAGGGGACGCAGACGGAGTTTGCGCGGGAGCGGGCGCCGATTGAGCGGCTGGACGTGAAGGTGGAGCAGGTTTGGTACACGTCAAAGGACGGGACGAAGGTGCCGATGTTTCTGGCGCACCGGCGGGACCGCAAGTTAGACGGGAGCAACCCGACGCTCTTGACGGGTTACGGAGGATTTACGTTGACGATGACGCCAGCGTTTTCGGCGATGGCGGCATGGTGGATTGAGCATGGCGGCGCGATTGCGTTGCCGAACTTGCGGGGAGGCAGCGAATTTGGGGAGGCGTGGCACCAGGGGGGAATGCTCGATAAGAAGCAGAATACGTTTGACGATTTTATTGGGGCGGCGGAGTGGTTGATTGCGAAGCGGTATACGCGACCGGAGAAGTTGGCGATCCGGGGCGGGTCGAACGGGGGTTTGTTAGTGGGGGCTGCGATGACGCAGCGGCCGGAGTTGTTTGGGGTGGTGAGTTGTGCTGTGCCGTTGCTCGATATGGTGCGGTATCACTTATTCAAGGTGGCGCGGTTTTGGGTGCCGGAGTATGGGTCGTCGGAGGATGCGTCGCAGTTTCGGACGATTTTGAGTTACTCGCCATATCAGAAGGTGAAGGATGGGGTGAAGTATCCGGCGACGATTTTGATTACGGGGGATTCGGATACGCGGGTGGATCCGTTGCATGCGCGGAAGATGGCGGCGCGGCTGCAGGCGGCGACGGGGTCGGGGAAGCCGGTGATTCTGCACTATGACACGGAGGGGGGTCATACGCAGGGGTTGCCGCTAGGCAAGCGGGTGCGGAATTTGGCGGATGAGTTGGCGTTTTTGACGCAGCAGTTGCGCGGGGCTCGATGCCCCGCGACGCCGCGGCGGGGTGGGGGCGATTGGCGTTCTCGACTCCGAAGCGGGCGTTGTCCGATTTTGCGTCGGCGAAGAGCCCTTAGAGACCCAGCCCGGCGGCCATGCATCGACGGACCGACTCCCAATCGCCCTTGGAGAGGTACCCAATGGTGCGGACTTCCGTTTGGCGGAAGGTGTAGAGGTAGAGGCGAAAGTAGGAGGCTGTACGGAGGCCTGCCGAAAGCCAATCGTTGAGCGCGCAATCACTCGGGGTCAGCAGAGTTGGTCGCTGAGAAGTGATCAGACCGGCTATGAGATCCGGTCTGGTGGCGTGATAGCGATCTGTTGAAAGAATCACCGCCGGCCGAAGTTTTTGCAAGATCGCCCCAGGAAAGGGAACGATGATCACGTCGCCGGCCTTCAATCGCCCAGCATCTCCCGCTCTTCGAGATGACGTAGAGAGGCGGCCCGAGCATCGACCATGTCCTCCTCCGACCAGGAATCCGACCACTCCACGGGCATGCCCTTCGCTGCCTCAGCGAGTTGAGTGGCCCAAACGGCTATTCGCTCGGCTTCCTGCGGGGGTAGCGCACGAATGATGGAAATGAGGATCTCTTCCTGTGGCGTGAGCACCATTCAACCTGATTATACTGCCGGAGGTCACTGTCGCAGCGCGAGGGCCGCCCGGATATCCGCTGCAACTTCTTCAGACCACGAGTCGGCCCGAGCCGATGGCATCGCCTTCGTCAAATCAGCAAATACGGTGGCCAAAACCATAATTCTGGTGTCAAGACCATCGATCGTGATTGTAGGACGGTTCGATAGAATATGAGCGATGCATCCCTCGGAAGTACCTTCACCTGTCGAGTTAGCGGAGATTGAGGAGCTAAGGCAACGGCGGCGATCGAATGGCCTTCGGGACAAATTGACCGCTACGGGTTTGTATCACAGCTTTGACCTACCGGATGGCACCCGGCTGGAAGGTGCGAACCCCATGGACCGGCAGTTATGGCGACTGCGCTCTTTTCCGATTTCTGAAGACTTACGCGGAAAATCGGTTCTCGACATTGGGCCTTGGGACGGCTTCTTCACCTTCGAGATGGAACGCCGTGGCGCCGATGTGACGGCGATTGACTACGTTGACCTCGATAGTTTTCGTTTGCTTGCGGAGCAGTTCGGATCGAAAGCACGCTACGAACGGATGGAGGTCTATGAGCTGACACCAAGTTTCGGCCCCGCGGGGGGGGGATTCGACATCGTCCTCTTTCTTGGGGTGCTTTACCACCTAAAGCATCCGCTGTTGGCTCTCGAGAAGATCTGCGGTGTAACTCGAGAACTTTGTGTCGTTGATACCTTCGTTTCCAATCAGCCACAGTTCCTGGCAGGCCAGCAGACTGCATTCCCCTATCTTGAGATTTACGAACGGGATGAACTGGGGGGACAGCTCGACAATTGGTGCGGGCCGTCCGTCGAGGCGGTACTGTCTCTCGTGCGCCAAGCTGGTTTCGCATCGGCAGAGCTACTGGACGTTCGCGAGAACACCGCTCGCGTAGCGGCTTGGCGAACTTGGCGGAACCTGCCGGAAGATATCGAGGCCGCCGTGACGCTGAAAGCCATTAGTAGCCACGCCAACCGCGGCCGAAGTTTTTCATCCGCCAAAGAGGAATACCTGCAACTTTGGTGTTTGTGGGATGGCGAGGCTCCGCCACTGGGGTAGCTCCGTTGGCTGCTTCCGTCCGCCCGGAGGGACTGCTGGTTAGTGTTCGGCTACCTCCAGGTCTTTTGGCTGGCCGGCATGTGGCGCGCGTGAAAATTGGGGCGCACGGGTGGTCTGAATCCCAGGAGTTTTTCGTCGATCTGCCACCGATTTCGAATGAGTTGCGGCTGCTCAGCGTGCAGGATGGCATTTCCTGGCGGGGCGGTGAGGTAGGCACGGGAGACGAGGGTTGGCTGACGGTCTGGGTGGAAGGATTGTCGCCGGAGTCCGACGGGGGGAATACGACGATCGAAATTGGGGGGATTCCGCACGCGCCGGAGATGGTGGATGCAACGACCGGACAGGTGAATGTGAAATTGCGAATCGTGGTGCGGCCAGGATTGAGGGAGGTTCGAGTGCTGCACAGGGGTGCGGTTTCGAATGCCATGGAATTGCGGGTGAGGGACGGAGGATAGCGTTCACTCCGACGCAGATCGTCAGGCCCTGTTGGGGTGCGGGCGGAATGCCTTGGCGCCGTTCCAGAAGGCGGGATCCGTCGGCAGGACGTCAGGGCCGGCGTCCTGCGCCGCCCTGATCTGCGTGTCAGTCAGCGAGCGGAGACGATGCCAGTCCGTACCGAACTGCTTCCTGGAGGATGTGCCTATTCGTTTCTTACTCATGACATCTCTCGGTCGAGGGGGACCTTCCGCAACTTCTCGGCCTCCGCGCAGATGCTCCGGGGTCTAACGGATAGAGTATCGGGTTGATTCCTTCCTTTGGGCGGCCCGTACCGCAATCGTGGAAAGGGCCAACGAGGCCGGGATCATCAATGTGGAGGGGCGAGGGGTCCGCACCGGTCTTCCCTTCGCGAATGGTGAGTTCCCGGACGCCGGCCAGTTTAGGCTTTGGCGCGCAGGAGAAACAGGGCACAATAGGGCATGATCACCAGAAAAGCAGAAGCAGAATGGAGTGGCGGCCTGAAAGAAGGCGTCGGACGGATCAAGTTTGGCAGCGGGTCCTTCGAAGGCCCCTATAACTTCTCCTCCCGGTTCGAAGGCGGAGCCGCTACCAACCCCGAAGAACTCCTCGCCGCATCCCACGCCGGATGCTTCTCTATGGCCTTCTCCCTCTTCCTCGGTATGGCTAACTTCACGGCCACCCGCATCCATACCACCGCGGCCGTGAAACTCGAACAAGTCAACGGCGGGTTCGATATCACCCACATCAACCTCATCATGGACGCCGAAATCCCCGGCATCACCGAAGGTCAGTTCCAGGAACTCGCCAAACAAGCCAAAGAAAACTGCCCCATCTCCAAAGCCCTCGGCTCCGTGCCGATCGACCTTACCGCTACTCTCAAGTAGGCCTATAACGGGATGTTGCCGTGCTTCTTGAGCGGCGTCGTTACCTTCTTGTTCTCCAACATGCGCAACCCGCGGATCAACTTTCCGCGGGTCTCGCGCGGCTCGATCACCGCATCGATAAACCCGTTTTCCGCCGCCACAAAGGGCGTCGCGAAACGCTCGTTGTAGTCGTCGATCCTCGCCTGCCGGCCGGCGGGATCGTCGCGGCGCGACATGATGTTTACCGCTCCTTCGGCTCCCATCACCGCAATCTCAGCCGACGGCCAGGCGAAGTTCAAGTCGGTACGGAGATGTTTAGAGCCCATGACGCAATAGGCTCCGCCGTACGCCTTTCGCGTAATCACCGTGATTTTCGGGACCGTGGCTTCGGCATAGGCATAGAGCAGCTTCGCTCCGTGCTTGATGATGCCTCCCCACTCTTGCTCGGTGCCGGGGAGGAAGCCGGGCACATCTTCAAACGTGATGATCGGGATGTTGAACGCGTCGCAGAAGCGGACGAAACGGGCCGCTTTGATCGACGAATTGATATCCAGACAGCCGGCTAAGACCGCGGGCTGGTTGGCGACGATGCCGACGCTGCGACCGTCGAGGCGGGCCAAACCAATCACGATGTTCGCGGCAAAGTGCTCGTGGATTTCGAGGAACTCGCCGTCGTCTACCGTCAGGCGGATGGCTTCCTTGATGTCATAGGGCTGATTGGAGGCGGCGGGGACGAGGCTGTCGAGTTCGGGGGCGGCGCGGTCGATGGGGTCCGTCGAGGGGAGCTGGGGCGGGTCCTCCGCGTTGTTCTGCGGCAAGTAGCGCAGCAACTCGCTGATGTGGGCGAGGCACTCCTGATCGGAGGGCGCGAGGAAATGGGCGACGCCGGAGCGGGAGTTGTGGGTCTGGGCGCCGCCGAGATCCTCCTTCGAGACGTCCTCGTGGGTAACCGTTTTGATAACGTCGGGGCCGGTGACGAACATGTGGCTCGTGTGGTCGACCATGAAGACGAAGTCGGTGAGGGCGGGCGAATAGACGGCGCCGCCGGCGCAGGGGCCCATGACGGCGGAGATCTGCGGGATGACGCCGGAGGCGATGGTGTTGCGGAGGAAGATATCGGCGTAGCCGCCGAGGGAGAGGACGCCTTCCTGGATGCGGGCGCCGCCGGAGTCGTTGAGGCCGATGACGGGGGCGCCGTTCTGCAGGGCCATGTCCATGATCTTGCAGATTTTCTGGGCGTTGGTGGCGGAGAGGGAGCCGCCGAAAACGGTGAAGTCCTGGGCGAAGACGTAGGCGAGGCGGCCGTGGATGAGGCCGTAGCCGGTGACGAAGCCGTCGCCGTCGATGACCTGGGCGTCCATGCCGAAGTCGCGGCAGCGGTGGCGGACGAGTTGGTCGAGCTCTTCGAAGGTATCGGGGTCGAGGAGGAGGTTGATGCGTTCGCGGGCGGAGAGCTTGCCTTCGGCGTGCTGGCGGGCTTGGCGCTGGGGGCCGCCTCCGGCGAGGGCGGCGGCTTGGCGGCGGCGGAGTTCGGCGACACGATCGAGAGGCATGAAACGATCAGGGTAACACTGCGAGTCGGACGGCCATATCGAGGGCCGCTTCGAAGCTGCGCGTTGACGCTTGGCCTTTCCAAGCGATGTCGAAGGCCGTGCCGTGGTCGACGGAAGTCCGGATGATGGGCAGGCCGAGGGCGATGTTGACGCCTCCTTCGAAGTCGAGGAGCTTGGACGGGATGTGGCCTTGGTCGTGATACATGCAGACGATGGCGTCGAACTTCTGGCGGCGGACGGCGAGATAGAAAAGCGTATCGGGCGGGAAGGGGCCGTCGACGTTCCAGCCTTGGGCCTGGGCCCATTGGACGGCGGGGCGGATCTCATCGATCTCTTCGCGGCCGAAGAGGCCGTTCTCGCCGGCGTGGGGATTGAGGCCGGCGACGGCGACGCGGGCGTTGGGTTTCAAGCGCCGTACGGCGTGCCAGGTGAGTTCGAGGATGGTTTGGATACGGGGCTGGCGGCAGCGTTCGATGGCTTCGCGGAGGGAGCAATGCGTCGAGACGTGGGTGACGATTAGGTCCGGGGAGGCCAGCATGATGGTGACGTCGTCGCTGCCGCAGAGTTCGCCAATGAGTTCGGTGTGGCCGGTGAAGTGGGGGTCGGAGAGTTGGGTGGCCTCCTTGTTCATGGGGAGGGTGACGAAGGCGGCGATGTCGCCGGCGAGGGCGGCGCGGGTGGCGCGGATGACGTATTCGCGGGCCGCGAGGCCGGACTGGGCGTTGATTTTGCCGGGGGTGAGGTCCGAGTCCTGGAGGAGTTGGGCGTCGATGATGTTGACGGGGCCGGGGGCGTAGTCCGCGGGCGTGGCGATGGGACGGAGGGTGAGGCCGAGGTTCAACTGTTCGTTGAGTTGGGCTAGGGGGGCGAGGTCGCCGTAGACAACATAGGGGACGGGGATGCGGCCGCCGTGGGCGGCGAGGAGGAGGATTTCGGGGCCGACGCCGGAGGAGTCGCCCATGGTGATGCCGAAGAGGGGGGAGTTCATGCGAGGAGTTCCTTTACCTGTTGTACCAGCGTGGGGGGGCCGAAGCCGCCAGCTTTGGTGACGAAGGTGAGGGGGGACTGGGGGG
>LNFE01000057.1 GCA_001464575.1 Acidobacteria bacterium Ga0077553
AAATCCAGCACCGCCATCCGCGCGGCGTAGTCCGGCAGAATCACCACCGCCGTTCGCCGCTTCCGCCCGTTGTCCGCCCCCGCGGCCTCGCGAACCGCCTTCAAAAAGGAGTCGTTGCGGATGATGTTCTCTTCAATTGGTGAGATGCGGAGTGTCTCTCCTTCGAAAGGAACCCATTGCGGCGAGCCCCCGCGCGACGCAAAGGCAATGCCCTGCGTCGAAATCTCGAAGCTCAGCTCCGGCGCCGGATCCGCCAACCAGCGATTGATTGTGTCGGTGATCGCCATTACCCCTCGATAAATGTCACTTTGTTGATTTCCCGCAGCGTCGTGATCCCCGCCCGCACCCGCTCAATCGCCGATTCCCGCAGGGTCGACATCCCTTCACCACGGGCATACCGTTTTATCTCGCTGGTCGGCCGCCGGTCCAGAATCATCTCGCGGATCTTCTCCGACATATCGAGCAACTCGTGGATCGCACTCCGGCCGTGATATCCCGTTCCGCCGCACTCAAAGCAACCCGCGCCCTCATAGAAGATCGTGTCCTTCCACTCGTCCGGGTTCAAGGCCGATTCGCGCAACTCGTCCTCGCTCACCGCCACCGGCTGTTTGCAATGCTCGCAGATGTTCCGGACTAGCCGCTGCGCCAGAATGCAGTTCATCGCCGAAACGAAGTTGTACGGCTCCACGCCCATATTCAAGAAGCGGCCCAACACGTCGAACACGTTGTTAGCGTGGACGGTCGTAAACACCAGATGGCCTGTTAACGCCGAGTTGATGGCGATCTGCGCCGTCTCCTGGTCGCGGATCTCGCCGACGAGAATCTTGTCGGGGTCGTGACGCAAAATGCTGCGCAGTCCACGCGCAAACGTCAGGCCCTTTTTTTCTCGATCGTAATGATCTTGTCCTCGTCGTTCTTGATCTCGCTCAGCGCGGCGTAGAGCGTCGTCGTCTTGCCCGATCCGGTCGGACCCGTGACAAGCACCATCCCGTACGGCTCCTTAATGTAGAGCCGGAACTTGCGGATGTCGTTCTCGGAAAAGCCCACGACATCAAGCGAGAGTTTCGAAAACTTTTCGCTCATTGACTCTTTGTCGAGCACACGGAGCACGGAGTCTTCGCCATGCACCGTCGGCATCACCGACACGCGGAAGTCGATCAACCGCCCCTTGTAGCGCACCCGGAAACGGCCGTCCTGCGGAACCCGGCGCTCGGAAATGTCGAGCTCGCTCATCACCTTGATGCGCGAGATGATCATCGAGCTCCAATCCTTCGCGATGGGCGACATGGCGTAGTGCAGTACGCCGTCGATGCGGTACTTGATGACCACTTCCTGGTCGCGCGTTTCGATGTGGATATCGCTCGCTCGCCGTTCGAGCGCGTTGAAGATCGTGCTGTCCACCAGCTTGATCACGGGCGCAATGTCGTCGCCGCCTGCCGAGATCTTATCGATGGAGAGCGTCTCGTCCGGGTTCTCCTGGTCGGAGACGACGTCGAGTGTAAAGCCCTCCGTTACCTCTTCGAGCACCCGCTGCGACTGTTCCGTCTTCTTGAGCAAGTCCGTGATCTGAAACAACGGCGCGACCTTTACGCGCAACCGCCGCCGCAGCAGGACGCTGAGCTCGTCGATCAACTGCAGGTTGCGCGGATCCGCCACCGCGATTTCAAGCGTCTCGCCCGCCGGCGTCTTTTCGAGAGCCACCGGCACAAAGTTGTACCGGAACATCATGTCCACCGGCACCAGACGCAGGAGTTCGAGGTCCACCGCCGACTCCTTCAGGTCGACATAGGGTGTCCGATAGCGTGCGGCCAAAGCCTTCGCTTCGGCAATTTGTGAGGAAACACCGGGGGGGCTGATCTGCGTCGCCATCTATCCTCCAACCGTATCCGCCAGCGAAAAGATGGGCAAATAGAGCGCCACCAGAACAAAGGCCACGAAAATACCCATGAAAATCATGATGGCAGGCTCGATTAGCGAGAGCGCCGCGCCCAGGCGCGTCTGCACGTCATCTTCAAAAAACTCCGCCACGGAACCCAACATCGCCGGCAACGCACCGGTCGACTCGCCCACCTCAATCATGTCAATCGCCAGCGGGGGAAACACCCCGGTGGCATCCAAGGAGGACGACAGCGTCTGCCCCTCGCGGACCGACTTCCGCGTCGATTCGAGCGCCTTCGCCAGTACCCGCGTGCCGACGCTGGCGGCGGCCGTTTCGAGCGCCTGAATCAGCGGAATGCCGCCGAGCAGCAGCGTCGACAGCACCCGGGCAAACTGGGCAACCTGATACTTAATCCAGATCTCACCCGCGATCGGCAGTTTCAGCTTGATGCGGTCGAGCATCTCCTGGCCGCCCGGGGTCTTGGCCCACCACCGGAAGCCGATCACCGCTCCTGCCAAGCTCAGCAGGCCGAGCCACAGATACTCCTGGGCCGTCGAACCAAACGAGATGAGGAGTGTCGTCAGCAGCGGGAGCTTCGCATTCATGCTGCTGTAGAGCGAGCTGAACTGCGGCACCACGTAAGCAATTAGGAAGACGACGAGCAACAGCACCAGCACGATCAGCAGGCTCGGGTAGATCAGCGAAGCAATCAATTTCTTCCGCACTGCCAGCGTCATTCGCTGGTAGCCAACGAAGCGTTCGAGCACTTCCACCAGCGCGCCGGACCGTTCGCCCGCGAGCAGCGAGGTGACATAGATCGGTGGGAAAATGCCCTGTTTCGCGAACGCGTCGGACAGGCTGGTTCCCACCCGGACGTCGTCCCGCACGGCCGTGATCAGCGGGCTCATCTTGGCGTCGGTCAGCCGCGTAGCGAGAAGATCGAGCGACTTGAGGATGGGTAAGCCCGCCTTGATCAGCGTTACGAACTGCTGATTGAAGATCAAAAACTTCTCGAGGTTAAGCTTTTTCTTCCGATTGGCCCCGGTGAGCGATGGCGCCAACTGGTCGAACTTGCCCTTCGGTTTCACCGAGTAGACGAGGAACCCCTGTTGCGTGAACTTTTCGCGCAGCTCCTGTTCGGTTGAGGCCTGGGCTATCTCCTGCTTAATCTGGCCGCGCGCGTCGGCGTACTTCAGCACAAACTCAGCCATTTACTGTCCGCCTCCGGCCACCACTTCCACCCCGGGCGGTGCCACAAACGTGAAGATCGAGTCGTTCAACGGTGGGTTCCGAACCTCGCTCGCGAACTGAAAAATCATCGTGGACCCGTCCTGCCCCTTAATCGTCAGGTTAGATATTCGGCTGTCCTTGCTCACCGTAAACCCAACGCTTGCGAACGGCGACTTCTGCAGGTTTTTCGGCTCGGCCGTGATCGTCACCAGCTCCCCAGCCGGCTGGATTAGAAACCGGCCGAAGTCGCGCTGAAAATCGAGTTTGCCGATGAGGAACGCGAGCGGCGCTTGGATGTCCTGCGCCTCCTTCAGCTTCATCTTTTCGGCGCGCTTGGCGAGCACCGAGTAGTACCAGTAGTTGCTGCCGTCGGAGAGAAACAGCTTCCCGTCGGGCTTGGTGTATTCCCAACGCATCCGTCCCGGCTTCCGCAGACGCAGGGTGCCGGTCTCGACGCGTCTCGCTTTATTCGGAGCGATGTAGGTCTGTTCAAAGCCTAACTCTAACGTACGGATAGAGTTATACCGGTCTTCGACGCCCTTGAGCAGCCGCCCAAGGTCTACCGAGTCCGCACCAGGCAGAACCGTTGCGGCCAGCAGAAAGACGGGGAGGAAGCGAAGGAACGTCACCATAAGGCTAAGACGCGCGCGAGACACGCCTCGTGCAAGGCAAATCTCAGTCCGGCAGACTCCACTCGTTCACCGCCGTAATCACCCGGTCGATCTCCTCTGCCCTCAGTTGCGGATGGATCGGCAGGCTCACTTCGCTTCCGGCCAGTTCTCGGGCCCGTTCCAGCTCTCCGCGGACTTCAAACTTCGTTCCAACCATCGCTTCCTGATCAGGAATGAGAATCGGGTAGTGCCTGCCGGTGGCAATCCCGCGGGTCTTCAGGTGAGCCTCGAAATGCTCTCGGTTTGCCACCGTGACGGGAAACAGATGCTCACAGGAGGTCGAGCCCGTCGGCGGGCGGAGCACCCGGACGCTCGGGTTCTGGATACCCACCGTGTAGGCCGCGGCAACCTCCTGCCGCCGCCGCGTCCAATCCCGCAGACGAGGCAGCACCGCCTCAGCGAGAATGGCCGCCTGCAATTCGTCCAGCCGGCTATTCCAGCCAATCTCGTCATGCCGGTATTTGGCGCTTTGTCCATAGTCGCGCAGGCGCCGCACCCGCGCCGCGAGCTCGGCGTCGTTCGTCAGCACCGCACCCCCATCGCCAATTGCGCCAAGATTCTTGGTGGGATAAAAGCTCGTCGCCGCCAAGCGGCCTACCGAACCGGTCGCGCGTCCCGCCCACTCCGCGCCGATCGACTGTGCGCAGTCCTCGACCATCCACAGGTTGAACCGCTCCTGCAACCCGGCTAACCGGTCCAGATCCAAGCTCTGCCCAAACAGGTGAACGGGCAAGAGGAAACGGATGCCAGGGTCGGCGGCCAGAATCGATTCGGCCCGATCCAAGTCCAGTAACCCGTTGGCGTCAGTGTCGCAGTAGACGGGGACGCCTCCGAGCCGCACAATCGCCATCGTCGTGGCAAACGCCGAGAGAGGGGTCGTTAGCACCCGGTCGCCACACCGTAGGTCCAAAACCCGAAAGGCGATCTCCAGCGCGTCCAGTCCGCTGGCCACGCCAATTGCCTCGGATAGACCCCAAAAAGTGGCCAGATCCGACTCAAAACGCTTGACTTGTTCTCCCAGGACATACCATCCGCTGGCCCCTACGCCCTCGACCGCTCGCAGCACCTCCGCGCCGATCTCGGACCACTGGCGTTTGAAGTCGTTCAGAAGTACAGGCTGCATGGGTATGACTACGGATGACACGAAGTGCAGGCGTTGCGCAAGTTACGCCAGTGCCGCGGCCACCTCCCGCATCACGGATTGCCAATCTCCCGGCTGCGGCTGGCGGAAAATGCGGACGGACGGATACCACGGGGAATCGCTCCTGTCCCGCAACCAGCGCCAATCGGCCGCATAGGGCAGCAGGAGCCAAGTCTCTTTACCCAGTGCACCAGACAGATGGACCATGGACGTATCCACAGTGAGGACCAGATCCAACTCCTCCACCAGGCCGGCCGTGTCCGCAAAGTCGCCTACTGCCGGCCCCAGGTCAAGATCGACGAGTTCTGCCGGCGCGGCGACCCCATACTGCAGATGCACCAACGCCAGACCGGGAAGGGCACGCAAGGGGCCCCACTCCGGGAAGGGAATACTCCGGTTTCGATCGTTCTTGTACTTGGGGTTTCCCTGCGAAACGAACCCAACGACCTTTCGCGAACGCAGAGGGGTTAGTCGCTCCCGCCAACGAGCTCGCGCCTCTGGCTCTGCCGTTAGGTAGCGCTCTCGCGCCGGGATGGACTCCACCGTTGTCTCGAACAGCCCTGGCAGGCTGAGCAACGGGACGTGATAGTTCGCCGCCGGGATTGGATTGGCGGGCGCCACGAGCAGTTCCGGCTTCGGCTGCAGCGTTTCGAGTACGCGAACCAGCTGGGCGGGACACTCGAAAATCACCCGCGCCCCGCGCTCCTCCAACTGAGACAAGCAGCGGCAGAAGTGCAGTGTATCGCCCAGTCCTTGCTCAGCGTAGACCAGGATCGTCTTATCTGCCAGCGGTTCGCCTCGCCACAGCGGCATGGGAAACGGCCTTCGCCGCGCTGCCCCCGGCAGGTCGAAACGGGCTTCATACCCCGGCCAACCCTCGGCCAGTTGCCCAGCCGTAAGCTGCGCGAGACCGGCGTTCCAGGTCGCCGACCGGTGCCCAGGTACGAGGGAAAGCGCTTGCGCGGCGCATTCGAGCGCTCTTTCCGGGTCGCCGAGACTGAGATGGCAATTGCTCAGATTGGTCCAGGCGCCCTCGTGAGTTGCATCCCACTCCAGCACTTGGCGCAGTTCGGCCATGGCTGGTTCGATTTCGCCGGCTTCCTGTAGTAACGTTCCCAGGTTGTACCGCGCGGCGATCGAACTGGGGCATGCTTCGATAGCTGCCCGATAGTGCTGGCGGGCTCGATCTCCCTCCCCCAAACTGTGAAGGAGAACTCCCAGGTTGTTGTGTGCCTCCGCATAGGCCGGGGCGGCGGTCACCACCCGCTCAAACTCTGCGATCGCCTGCGGCACCCGATCCAGCTGCATCAGGATCACCCCCAGGTCGTAGCGAGCAGAGATATGGGACGGATCGATTCGCAGAATCCGCTCGAGCAGCTCTCTGGCGGAGTCCCTCTCTCCCGCTAGCGCAAGGGCCTTGGCCCAAGCCAATCGCCACGGAATCTGGATTTCGACAGGTTCCCGGCTCGTTTCGACAGCGCGTCGCCACGCTTGTGCCGCATCGCCGAATCGCCCGATTCCACCGAGTAATTCCGCGAGACGAACCCAGACTTCGGCGGCGTCGGGTTGGCTCGTGAGCGTTTGGCGATAGCAGGCAATTGCCGCTTCCGGCTTACCCTGCCGTTCGAGAATGATCCCCAGGTTGCGGCAAAGATGGGGGGATGGGCCCTCGATTCCGATCGCAGCGGACAACAACTGTGCCGCGGTGTCCTCTCTGCCGGTTTCGGCATGTAGCAGACCAAGCAGGTGCAACCCGTTGGTTTCTCCCGGGGAGTGCTCCAGAGCCTGCAGGTAGAGGCGCTCGGCCTCCTGCCAGTGGCCAGCTTGGTGAAGTTGCTGTGCCTTTTCAATGATTCGAGCCGCCGCAGTCATCTACTCAATCCATCGGCCGGATTCCGACAAAAGGCGAGGGCGGGGCAACGAAAAAGGGCCCGGATTGTTCTGACAACCCGGGCCAAGTTTGGAGTTAAGTTACCGAAGGCGAATTAGCCCCGGAGGAGTGACAACACCTGCTGCGGAGCCGAGTTCGCCTGCGAAAGAGCAGAGATACCGGCCTGCAGAAGAATCTGCGCCTTCGTCAAGTTGGCGGCTTCTTCGGCCAAGTCCGCATCGCGGATTCGGGATTCGGAAGCGGCCAAGTTGGTTAATTGCGATTGCGCCAGGTTCACCGCGTAGGTGAACTGATTCTGACCACGGCCGACGACCGCTTGCGCGGTGCCGAGCTTCGAGATCGCTTCGCCTAGCGCGGTCACGGCCTTTTCCGCCGAATCCTGGCTGTCAATGGTCGCCGTGGCGCCGGTCCCGACCGTGGCGGCCGTGACCACCGTGCCCTGGCTGCCGATACCCGTGCCGCTGCCGTTGGTGCCGACCCCGACCTTGAACGAAGCCAGGTTGCTGACGAACTTGATGCCCTCAGCGCCGGCCGCGTTGGCCTTGTCCTTCACCGCCACGATCTGGTTCAGAGTCGAGTTATTCGACTGCTGCAACGCGGTGTTGATAGCGTCGATTGCTTCGTCCACCGTGCCGGCGTTGCGAATCGTGCTGTCGTTGCGCAGAACCACCGCCAAGGACTGCTCGACACCGGCGGTATCGTTAGCCGTCAGAGTGATCGTCTGATCGTCATCACCGTTGCGGATCGCCGAGAAGCTCAGCAGACTGGTCTGCTGCGAGCCAGCGGCCGCGAAGAAGTTGATGTCCGTGCCAGCGCTCTGCGTTTCGGCCGTGTCAGCCACACCGGTCGCCGTTGCGCCGTTAAACCCAAAGACGTTGGTCGCGCCGACGGAGTTCAAACGGAAATTGGAGCCGGTGCTACTTGTGATCGTGATGACCGTGCCGTTGTTCGTAGCAACCAGTCCGGCCCCCGCCAATGTCGAGTTGGCCGCAAACGCAGCGTTGAGCGCCGTCGTGGCTCCCGCAATCGTCGCCGCTGTGGGCGTGACCGAAATAGATTGCGTCGTACCGCCGCCAACCGAGAACTCCAGAGTTTCCGCCGCAGCCGCAAACGTGCCGGCCGCGCCTGTAACAGCGGAGTAATCGAACGTCCCTCCGGCGCCAGTCGAGCTCCGGAACGATCCGAGGCCCAGCCGGTTGTTCAAGTCGCCCGAAGCCAGCACCTCGAACTTCTCACCCCGAGCATTGGCGAATACCAACGCCGAACCCGCCGTTGCGGTCTGCGTTGTGATTCCAGCAGCCTGCAAGTCCGCATTGCTGCCCACCGCCGAGCTCAAGCTCGCCAAAGCCGCATCGATCGTCGTACCCGACGCCACCGTCAGAGCGATGTCCACCGGGCTCGTCAGGTTGGCGCCCTGGAACCGGACCGTCACCGTGCCAGCGCCCGAGGCACCAAACGTCGTCGCTGCCGCAGCCGTAGCCGAACCGCCCGTCACCGTGTTGGCCAAAGTCAGACCCGTCGGATTGGACGCGGAAGTGACGTTGCCCAACAACGCGTTCGACAGCCGGTCACCAGCCGCAACTTGAAACGCAGACGAAGACGAAGTGAAACCGATCGACTTTTTGCCGGTCGAATCCGTGACGACAGTTGCCTGAATACCCGCATTCTTGAACGCTGTTGCCTGCTGGGAAGATGCGTTGCCGGCAGACTCGATCGCCGCGTTGATGTTCTCAACCAGGTTGTCGACGTTCGTCACACCCGACAGATTCACCGCCACTTTGATCGACTCGCTGTCGCTGAAGCCCGGACCCTTGAAGTAGAAGTCCGTGAAGCCGCCTACCGCCGTCGAGCCCGTGTTGGTCGCATCGTTAACAATCGCCGACACGCTCGTGGAAGCCGAGCCCGTGCCAATGTCTACCGTGCTGACGCCCTGCGCCTGAACACCTTTCAAACCCAAGCTCTTCGAGTCCACCGTCGAAGTCGACAGGTCCACACCCACCGATCCGTTCGTCGTCGTCGAAATGCCGTTCGCGCTCCGGCCACCGCCGATAAAGACCGAAAGCGACTTGGCGAAAGCGCCACCCGTCGTCAAGCCAACCGCTTGGGCTTGCCGGTCAATTTCACCGATCACCGACGAAAACTCGGTGTTCAACACGCCACGATCACCCGTAAACGTGCCCGAGGCGGACTGCGTCGCCAAGGTCCGGGCCCGGTCGAGCAGCTTACTGATGTTGTTGATACCACCATCGAGTGTCTGCAGCGTGCTCAAGCCGTCGTTGGCGTTCCGAACGCCTTGCGACAGAACCGCCTGATCGCTACGGAACCCGTTGGCAATCGCCAAGCCAGCCGCGTCGTCGCCGCTGGCGATGATGCGCAACCCGGAGGTCACGCGGTTGATGGTCTTGCCTTGCGACTCTGAAGTCTGACGCAGATATTCGCGCGACTGCAAAGACGCGACGTTAGTGTTTACACGAAATGACATGTTTCTCTCCTTGAAACGACTACCCGGGAGTCCTTCCCGTCCGGTGATTCCACCGGTTACACAGGGCTTATCGGAGCCCCAAGGAGAGTTTTAGAAAAAAACGAGGGAGTAGGGTAAGAAAGCTGGAGGGGTAGAGTCGCGGGGCTAGCCCCGCAGCAGCGACAGCACCTGTTCCGGAGCCGAGTTCGCCTGCGACAAGGCCGCAATGCCCGCCTGCAAAAGAATTTGCGCCTTCGTCAGGCTGGCTGCCTCTTCGGCCAGGTCCGCATCGCGGATGCGCGATTCCGACGCCGCCAGGTTCGTCAACTGCGACTGGGCCAGATTTACCGCATACGTAAACTGATTTTGGCCGCGGCCTACAACGGCCTGCGCCGTACCCAGTTTCGCGATGGCTTCACCGAGCGCTGCGACCGCGTTCTCCGCCGCACCCTGACTGGTAATCGACGCGGTCGCCCCGGTTCCCACCGTCACGGCCGTCACCACGGTTCCTTGGCTCCCAATCCCCGTGCCGCCGCCGTTGGTGCCGATGCCCACTTGAAAGGAGTCGAGCGTGCTGAGGAAGCGGATTCCCTCCGGGCCGGTCGCCGTCGATTTGCCCTTCACGGCGACTACCTGCCGCAACGTCGCGTTATTCGATTGTTGTAACGCCGTGTTGATCGCGTTGATCGCTTCATCCACCGTGCCCGCATTGCGCAGTCCGTTATCATTGCGCAGGACCACCGCCAGGGACTGTTCCGCCCCCGCCGGGTCGGTTGCGGTCACGGTAATGGTCTGGTCGTCGTCACCACTTCGAATGGCCGAAAAACTCAGCAGGCCGGACTGTTGGGCGCCGCCGGAAGCAAAGTAGTGAATTTCCGTTCCTGCAGTCTGCGTCTCACTCGTATCCGCTGCGCCTGTCGCTTGGGCTCCGCCGCGATCGTTGAAGCCAAGGATGTTGGTCGAACCCACCGAGTTCAAACGAAACAGGGTTCCGTTCGTGCTCGCGATCGTAATCGCGGTACCGTCATTGGTCGCTACCAATCCGGCTGCTGCCGTTTGCACGTTGCTCGCGAATGCTGCATTCAGGGCTGTGGTCGCGCCGGCGACCGTTGCCGCCGTCGGGGTCACGAAGAGTGCCACCTTCGGTCCGCCGCCGATCGAAAACTCTAGGGATTCGGTCGCGGCCGCGAACGTCCCTGCACTGCCCGTAATCGTGGAGTAGTCGAAAGTGCCACCAGCTCCCGTCGATCCCTGATAGGAGCCCAGATTGAACAGGTTGTTGAGATCGCCCGATGTCAATACCTCGAACTTCTCGCCCCGCGCGCTCCCGAAGATCATCGGACTACCCGGCGAAGCCGTTAATGCCGTAATGCCGGCGGCTTCGAGCGAATCGTTGCTGCCGACGGCCGAACTGAGCGCAACCATTGCCTGGTCGATCGTCGTCGTCGCAGTTACGGCGATCGCGATATCCACCGGGCTTGTGAGATTGGCCCCCTGGAAGCGAAACGTCACGGTGCCGGCCCCGCTCGCTCCGAACAGGGTCCCTGGCGGGCTCGCGTTGGCGCTCTCTAGCACCAGGTTGCCCAAAGTACGGCCTGTGGGGTCCGGTCGCCAGCCGCCACCTGAAACGCCGCCGACGCCGAGGTGAAACCAATCGACTTCTGGCCTGCGGCGTTCGCCGCCACCATCGCCCGGATCCCCGCATTCTGAAACGAGGTTGCTTCCTGGGACGACGCTTTCCCGGCCGCATCAATCGCCGCATTGATGTTCTCTACCAAATTGTCGGCGTTCGTGATCCCCGACAAGCTCACCGCGACCTTGATCCGCTCTCCGTCGCTGAACCCTGGACCCTGGAAGTAAAAGTTCGTGAAACCGCTCACTGCGGTTGACGCAAGATTGGTCGAGTTTCGCACGATCGACTGAACGCTGGTGCCCGCCGAGCCGGTCCCGATGTCCACCGTGTCGATGCCCTTTGCCTGCACCCCTTTTAACCCCAAACTCTTGGCGTCCACCGTCGAGGTCGATAGATCCACCTCCACCGAGCCGTTCGTCGTCGTGGAGATTCCATTGGCGCTCCGCCCGCCCCCGACGAATACCGAGAGGGACTGCGCGAAGGCGCCGCCCGTCGCCAAGCCAACCGCTTGCGCCTGGCGGTCAATCTCCGCGATCACCGACGTGAACTCCGCGTTCAGAACACTCCGGTCGCCCGTAAACGTGCCGGAGGCGGACTGGGTTGCCAGGGTCCGCGCCCGGTCGAGCAGTTTGCTGATGTTATTGATTCCACCATCGAGCGTTTGGAGGGTGCTCAGTCCATCGTTGGCGTTCCGGACCCCTTGGGCCAGAACAGCTTGATCACTCCGGAATGAGTTTGCGATCGACAATCCAGCTGCGTCATCGCCGCTGGCGACGATGCGGAGTCCGGAGGTGACGCGATTGATCGCTTTGCCCTGAGACTCCGACGTCTGGCGCAGATACTCCCGTGACAGCAACGACGCGACGTTGGTGTTGACGCGAAATGACATGTTCCTCTCTCTGAAACGGCATACCGGGATTCCTTCCCGCCAGATGAAGCCATCCGCCTGGGAGGGCGCCCGCTATTCGCCACGGTTGCCCTCTTCCGCCACCGTTACGACCGGAGCAGCGACAGTACCTGCTCGGGGGCTGAGTTCGCCTGCGCCAAGGCCGACACCCCGGCCTGCAATAGAATCTGCGCCTTCGTCAGGTTCGCCGCTTCCTCGGCCAAGTCCGCGTCCCGGATGCGCGACTCGGCTGCCGCGAGGTTCGTCAATTGGCTTGCCGCGAGATTGACCGCGAAAGTGAATTGATTCTGTCCACGGCCAACTACTGCCTGGGCTTGGCCGAGCGAGGTGACCGCATCGGCCAACGCGGAAACCGCCGCCTGGGCGCTCTCTTGCGTGCTGATATCGGCCGTCGCGCCTGTACCTGTGGCCGCCGAAGAGATCACCGTTCCTTGCGAGCCCAGTCCGGTGGCTCCGCCGTTCGTACCAACTGTCACTTTGAACGAATTGAGCGTACTCACAAACTGGATTCCTTCCGGGCCGCCCGCGGAGGCTTTCGCCTTCACCGCGAACACCTTTTGCAGCGTCGGGTTGTTGGACTGGTGCAACGCCGTGTTGATGGCGCTGATCGCCTCGTCCACAGTGCCGGCATTTCGGACCGAATCGTTGCGCAGGACAACCGCCAGCGACTGCTCGGCGTTGCCGTTCTCAGCGGCCGTCAGCGTAATCGTTTGGTCGTCGCCACCACTGCGGATTCCACTAAACGGAATCAACGCTGTCTGTTGTGTTCCGCCCGAAACAAATTGATTCACGGTCGTATTGCCAGCCTGCGTCTCCGCCACATCGGCGACACCCGTTGCACCCGCGGCGTTGAATCCGAACACGTTGGCTGCTCCCACGGTCGCAATGCGGAAGCGGGTATCGCTGCTGCTGGTGATTGTAATGTTCGTGCCATCATTCGTCGCCACCAAGCCGGCAGCTGCCAGGGAGGTGTTCCCCGCAAAGGCCGCATTCAGTGCCTGGGTTGCTCCCGCAATCGTGGCCGCCGTCGGTGTGATGGCCAAGGAGATGGTAGAGCCGCCGCCCAGGGAGAACTCGAGGGTTTGCGCGGCCGCCGCAAAGGTACCACCGGAACCGGTCACGGCGGTATAGTCGAACGAACCGCTGGCGCCGCTCGAGGCCCGGAAGCTGCCCAACCCAAGCCGGTTGTTTAGGTCGCCCGAACTCTGCACTTCAAAACGCTCGCCGCGCGAGTTGCTGAATACTAACGCCGATCCGGGTGTTGTGGTGACGGTGTTAATCCCCGCCGCTTGTAACGAAGCATTGGCTGCTACCGCTGTGGACAAGCTGTTCAACGCTTGGTCGATTGTTGTACCGGCCGCGACCGTGAGATCGATGTCAACCGGCGCGGCGAGACCTGCGCCCTGGAATCGAACGGTGACCGTCCCGGCGCCCGAGGCGCCAAAAGTCGTCGCCGCGGCGGCGGCGGTTGAGCCGCCGGTCACGGTATTGATCAACGATGTCCCGGTCGGATTCGAAGCCGAAGTGACGTTCCCGAGAAGCGCGTTCGCCGTCTGGTCTCCCGCCGCCACCTGAAAGGCGGAGTTCGCCGAGGCAAAGGCCAGCGAACGTTTCCCGTCCGGTGCCGTAATGACCGAGGCGCGCACATTGGCGTTCTGGAATGCGGTCGCCGCGGGGCTCACCACCTGGCCGGCGCTCTCGATGGCCGCATTGATGGCCCCCACCAGATTGTCCACATTGGTCACGCCCGATAGGTTGACAGATACTTTCACCCGGTCGGCATCGCCAAAACCTGGCCCGCGGAAGTAGAAATCAGTGAAACCAGCGGCGTTTAACGAGGCGAGGTTCGTCGGATCGTTAATGATCGCCGATACGCTCGTAGAAGGCGATCCCGTGCCGATATCAACGGTTGGAATGCCCTGTGCCTGCGAGCCTTTCAGTCCAAGACTCTTTGCGTCGACCGTCGAGTTCGACAGGTCGACATTGGAGGCGCCGTTCTGAATGGCGTTGATTCCGTTCGAACTCTTGCCGCCGCCCACGAAGACCGAGAGCGCACGCGCGAACTCGCCGCCCGTGTTGAGGCCGATCGATTGCGCCTGGCGATCAATTTCTCCAATAACGCTCGAAAATTCCGTGTTCAGCACCTCGCGGCTTCCCGTGAACGTACCCGAGGCAGACTGCGTGGCCAAGGTCCGCGCGCGATCGAGCAGCTTGCTGATGTTATTGATGCCGCCGTCGATCGTCTGCAGGGTGCTCAGGCCATCGTTGGCGTTGCGGATACCCTGTTGCAAAACGGCCTGGTCACTGCGGAAGCTATTGGCAATGGACAGGCCGGCGGCGTCATCTCCACTCGAGAGAATCCGCAGCCCGGACGTGACCCGCCCAATGGCTTTGGCTTGCTGTTCAGTCGTCGTCCGCAGGTACTCGCGCGATTGCAGCGATGCGATGTTCGTATTGATGCGAAAGGACATGTTTCACTCCTTGAAACAGCTCTGGCGTGCGCCAGAGGATGGGGGATGCGGGAATCCATTCCCGGGAACGCAGTCCGCCCTATGCCGCGGCGGGCTGCCTCTCATTCGTTAATCTAATGGGGGATTGTCGAAGCCGCTTTAGGAATCGCGCTTCGGGTCAAGGATGGGCGGATGGGATACATCAAGGGCAACGGGCGCGATCGAATCCGGCAACTCCAGGCCGGCTTCGGCGGCCCGGTACTGCTCGGCCAACGTATTCAACTTGTCGTCTACCGCCGGGGAGCCGGAGGCGACTCGGTTTTGCTCGCGGGTGACGATGATCTCTTTCCGCAGCACGGAAACACTTTTGGGGGCTCGGATTCCCAGCTTCACCTGCGTCGGAGAGGTCTCCAGAATCTCGATTTCGACGTCATCACCAACGGTGATCGACTCACCCCGCCTGCGCCGGATAATCAGCACTCCGTCTCTCCTGTTGCCGGCCGGGTGGCCGTTGCGCTCGGAGCAGACTCCGTCCGGTTGGTCTTCAGCGGATGAACCGCCGAATACCGGCTATCTTCCCGAATGGCTTGGATCCCGCGCATCGTCTCCCGAGAGAGTACCACTGGACCTAACAGGTTCGCCGTCGGCGCCGCATCTTGCGGCATGCAGACGATTGCTAGACAGGCCAGACTCTCCTCCATCTGCGCCAATCCTAGCACCCGCAGGTCCTCTCTCGCCAGATCCAGTTCGTACTCCGGCTCCACTGCCTTCGCAGGCAGGGTGATGAAGCAAACCCCGGGATCGTCCACGCTCTGCAGAAACGTGATCGGCCGGAGACCCGGTCGCTCCACACAGACGAAGTGATGCGCCTGCTCGAATCCGGGTATCCCCTCCGGAAACTCAAAGATCGCATCCTCGCTGTACTGAAGCGTTCCAAATTGCTGAGTGTCTATCGTCGCCATAGTCTTTCAAGAGGCCCGATCCAAAACCGCATCGGATTCCAGCCGACCGATTTCTTGGCCCTGCCAGTCTATCGTCGGCCCCTTCGGCAGACTTCACGAAAATGTGAAGAAAAAGCGAACGTTTCGCCCTCAGATTATCCCGACCACTAGTGCGGCGCTAGCTCCCCCCGAAAGAGCAACGCCCGGTCCGCCTCCGCCCGGAAGCGCTCCAGCTCCTGCTCCCGTCGGTCCGCCTCCCACCCCAGCGCCTTGCCCATCACCTCCGCCACCCCCTCGGCCTCACTTCGCCCCTGGTCCGCCGCAAACGCTGCCGGGCGCCGCCGCAACAGGTAGTCGGCCACGTGCCAACAATGCTCTCTTTCCACCGCCCACCGCACCGCCTCGCACCAGTCCCCTGGTTCTTCCGCCAGTGCTCCGGGCAGCAACTCCTGATGCGTACGGCAAGGCGCGGTGCGCTGCAACCGCTTGCATACGGCGTCCACCGCCTCCTCGGCAATGGCCCGGTATCCGGTAATTTTTCCTCCCAGCACCGAGATCATGCCCGGCTGGGTCTCCGCGATCTTGTGCATGCGGGAAACCGAGGAGGCCGAACCCTCCTGCTTCACCAGCGCCCGCACCCCCGCGTTCGACGAGTAGATGGCGAGCTCCCGGACGTGCGGGAAAAATGGCTCCACCGATTTCAGCAGATACTCCACATCGCTGCCATCGGCCCGGACGGTCGTGGGGTCGCCCGGGAAGTCCGTATCCGTCGTTCCGATCCAGCACTGCCCCAGCAGCGGTATCACGAAAAACAGCCTGCCATCCAACGGCGAAAACAGCACGTTCGCCTTCAAATTCATCCGCTCGCAGGTGATATGAATTCCCTTCGTCGTGCGGATTCGTGGCTGATGCGGATCGCCCGTCTGCCGGGCTACCCGGTCAAACCACGCTCCCGTGGCGTTCACGAACAACTTTGCCCGTAGCTCCCCGGTTTCCCCCGACTCGGTGCAACCACCTCCGTGTAGGACCGCACAAATGCCCCCTGCCGCTCCGCGTCGAGGATGTTCTCAAGGCAAAGCCGCTCCGGCATTGAAACCTGCGCGTCGAAGTACGCCGCCGCGCCTTGCAGCCCTTCAGCCCGCAACGAAGGCTCTTCCGCCAGGGTCTCCTCGGCGGAAAGCATTCGATGATTCGGCAGGCTCTTGTCGTAGCTCAGCAGGTCGTACAGCGCCATGCCCACTCGCATTTTGGTCCGGAACCACAGCGAAGCTCCGTAGAACGGAATCAGAAACTCGAGGGGCTTTACCAGGTGCGGCGCAATCCGCAGTAGAATCTCGCGTTCGCGCAGATCCATGCGGACCAGACCAAAATCGTACATCTCGAGATAGCGCAGCCCACCATGGATCAACCGCGTCGAGCCGGCCGTTGTCCCGCTCCCGAAGTCCCCTTTTTCCACGAGCGCCACGGATAATCCCCGCAAAGCCGCATCCCGGGCCACCCCCGCGCCGATGATTCCCCCGCCAATTACCGCAACGTCGTACGTCCGGTCCGTGAGCTTACTGAGTGGCTGCATCCAGCTTCAATTATCTATCGCTCCAAGGCGGCGTACACCTCGCGTTTGGCCAGCCCCCGGTCCTTGGCGACCTTCTTGATCGCTTCCATCCGGTCCATGCCCCCGGAAACCAGCCGCCGGACCGCCTCCGTCAACGGCAACTCTTCGGCCACGGCAGCCTTCTCGCGAGAGATCAGCAAAGTCATCTCGCCTTTTTGCACCGCCCGGTGCGATAGCGTCACCAGCACCTCGGAAACCCGGCCCCGCAGAAACTCTTCGTGCAACTTGGTCAACTCCCGGGCCAGGACGATCTGTCGATCTCCCAGAACGAAAGCCACGTCGGCGAGCGCCTCCAGAATCCGGTGCGGCGCTTCGTAGAAAATCAGCGTGGCCTCCACCGAACCCCAGATGTCCAGCGCTTTCCTCCGCTGCCCCTGTTTGGGCGGCAGGAAGCCGGCATAGCAAAATGCGTCCGTAGCCAACCCGGAACCCGCCAGCGCCGCCAGCACCGCCGACGCGCCCGGCACCGGAATCACCGTTACCCCCGCTTCAATCGCCGCCTGCACCACCCGATAGCCGGGATCGGAAATCAACGGCGTTCCCGCATCGCTCACCACCGCAACGGACTGGCCGCTCACGATTCGCTCCACCAACTGCTCCGCCCGGGCCGTTTCGTTATGCTCGTGATAGCTGACACAGGGCGTGGTGATCGTGAAATGGTCGAGTAGCCGCTGGGTATGCCGCGTGTCCTCACAAGCGATGACATCCACTTCCCGCAAGAGCCGCAAGCCCCGGATGGTCATGTCCTCCAGGTTGCCTATCGGCGTCGCAATCAAATACAAGACTCCAGGCACTTCCCTGACTATACTTGAAGAGATTTCCCCGCGAGGAGCTGACGCAATTGAACCCTGGACCGGATACCGCCAATAAAATCCCTTTCTATACCTGGCAGCCTCCGCAGAAGCCCATTACCATCCAGCTTCATTTCGATGTTGTCGACCGGTTGTTGCTCGACGTCATGAAAGGATTTGGCGCCGTGCCGCGGCGGGGAGCCGAAGTCGGCGGCTTTCTGCTGGGCACGCGGGACCGCTCTGGTGACCATCTCACCGTCGAGATTCAGGACTTTGAGTCCATTTCCTGTGAGCATGCCGAAGGGCCTTCGTTCGTTCTTTCCGCTAATGATCTGCGCCTGTGGAACGAGGCGATTGCCCGTCTCCAAGCCGGTCCCCGCCAGATTGTCGGCTACTACCGTAGCCATACCCGGGATGGGCTGCACCTGGCGAATGAAGACCTCAATCTGCTCGACGAGTACTTCCCGGATCATGACCTCGTTTCGCTGATCGTGAAGCCCTACGCCACCCGCGCCAGCGTCGCCGGTTTCTTCTTCTGGGAAGGCGAATCGCTGCGGAGCGAGTCCACCTACCTGGAGTTTCCGTTCCGCCGCAAGGAGCTTGGGGGCGGCGTCTCGCCCCTCGACCGCGCCGCCACGGCCGCCCGCTTTGGCCAGCAGCAGTCCCGGCCCCCGGCCGGCGCTCCCACCGCTTCAGAATCTCCGCTGCTGACGCCCTCGATCGATCCGCTGCCGGCCGCCTCGCTCCCGGAGCCCGCCAAGACAAAGCCCGCCCGCAGCGGCTGGGTATGGATTCCCCTTTCCTTCATCTTCATGCTGCTCGGCGTCATCCTTGGCTTCCAGATCGCCATCAGCATGCGTCCCCGCACCCCGGCCAATCCCTACCTCGAGGCGTGGAATCTCGCCCTGGGTGTACAGCGTCTTGAAGACCGGCTGGTCGTCAGTTGGGACCGGACCGCCCCGGCCGTTCGCAACGCCAATCGCGGCGTCATGACGATCCTCGCGGGCGACGACAGCCGCCGTATCGACCTCAGCTTCAACGACCTCCAGGCCGGTCAGCTCATCTATCGCAGTTCGCCCAACACGGTCATCTTCCGCCTCGAAGTCTTCCCGAAAGACCGCACCAGCGTCGCCGAAACCCTCGAATACCGTCAGGCCCGATAAGCCCGGAACAGCACCACGGCGTTCAGTCCCCCGAAGGCGAACGAGTGGGACAGGGCGTACTCGGCATCGCACGCCTCTGGGGAGAGGATCAGCGGCAGGTCGCACTCCGGGTCCAAGCCCAGGTAGTTGGCCGTCGGCGGAGCCTCCCCGCGCTGCAGCGTCAGGACCGTGGCCACGGCTTCAATCGCCCCCGCCGCGCCCAAGGCGTGACCGTGCAGCGATTTGGTTGACGTGACGCGCACCTTGTCCACCTGCGCGCCCAGCACCCGCCGGATCGCCGCCGTCTCCACCGGGTCGTTTGCCGGTGTCCCCGTGCCATGGGCGTTGATGTGGCCGATAGCCGCACCGTCCACTCCGCCGTCAGCCAGCGCCCGCTCAATTGCCAAGGCCGGCCCGTCCACGCTCGGCTGCGTCACGTGATGGGCATCCGCACTCATCCCGAATCCCGCAATCTCTCCCAAAATCCGGGCGCCCCGCGCCTTAGCCCGCTCTTCTGTCTCCAGCATGAGCATCGCGGCGCCTTCGCCGAGAATGAGCCCCTTCCGGTCCTTCGAAAAGGGCCGGCACGTATCCCCGCTCACCACCCGCAGCGCCTCCCACGCCTTCATCGAGCCTGGCGTGAACGGCGCCTCGCAGCCCCCGGTCAACGCCACATCGCACATGCCATTCCGAACTAGCCAATAGGCCTGCCCAATCGCATGGTTGGCCGACGAACACGCGGTCGAAACCGTGTAAGCGGGCCCCTGCAGGCCATACTCCATCGCGATCCAGCTGCTACCGGCGTTGGCCATCAGCCGGGGAATCGTCATGGGATGCACCCGCCCCCTCTTATTCAAGCCGCTGTAGATGTCGCGAAAGCCTTCGTCCTCGCTGGTCTTGCCCCCGTAGCACGATCCCGTCACGACGGCCGTCTGCTGCCGCTCCGCGTCGCTCCACTCCGGCGCCGCCTGCCGCACCGCCTGCCGCGCCGCCACGACGGCCAATTGCGCAAACCGGTCGAGCGGGATCAACTGCTTCTCATCGAAATGGTCCGTCGGGACGAATCCGCTAATCTCCGCTCCATTCTGGAAGCGGACATCGCTCATGTCCAGGTTCCGAATCGGCCCGATCGCCGATTCCCCCGCCCGCGCTCGCTGCCAGAACGCATCCACATTCGGACCCAGCGCCGAAATGCAGCCCAATCCTGTTACGACGACCCGCCGCCGGCTCACGCGTTCTTCTGCGCTACCAAGTTTTCGACGCCCTCCGCCAATTCCTTGATTCCCCGCACCTGCCGCGCCGACTCATCCGGGATGTTAATGTCGAATTCCGTCTCCAAATGGAAAAGAAGTTGGATTCCGTCCAGCGAATCAATCGCCAACTCCTCAAACGTGGAATCCACGGTCACCTTCTCGATCGGAAGCTTCTGGGCTTCGGCCACTACTTTGATCACCCGCTGCAGGATGTCGTCAGACATGCATTCCAGCATCGCAAAGTTCGGGCCGCTCCGCACTAAACCACGTCGCTTAAACTCACCATTTCCCATCCCTCGTCCCGTAGTTCCCTGGTAATTCGCCGCACCGCCGCCACCGTCTCGCCCACATCGGGAGCCGGTGTCACGCCCCGGCCGTCATGCAGGCACACAATCGCTCCGTTCTCGACAGCCCCCAACACCCGCTTTACGATCGCCCCAGCCGGGAGCTTCCAGTCCCGCCCCATGCAGGTCCACATCGCTCCGGTCAGCCCGAACTCCCGCTGCACCTCGCCGAGCCCAATCCAGCGGACGCCGAACGGCGCGCGAAACCATCGGGGCGCCCGGCCATGGACCTCCGTTAACAGCCTCTGCGTGCGGCCTAGCTCTTCCCGCATCACGGCGCGCGAAGCGAAATCCAGCCGGCGGTGGGACCAAGTATGGTTGCCCACCTCGTGCCCCGCCGCGGAAACTGCCTTGGCCCATTCCGGATAACGCTCCAGGTTTAATCCGCATTGGAAAAAGGTCGCCCGCGCTCCGGTCTCCTGCAGCGCCTCCAGAATTTCCGCGGTACCCGCCGATGGTCCATCGTCAAACGTTAAGGCCACCGCGCGGCGCCCGCGGTCCCCATGCCAGATCGAAGGCGCCAGCACCTGCGACGACCGCCCCCGCACCGCCCAAGCCGCTCCCCCTCCGGCCGCCGCCAAACCCAGCGCCCCCAACTCCGGAATCATTGTCCAAGGCCGGTGTTGGCGTGGTCCCCCGTCACCGCGAATCGCCCCGGCGGCGAGATCAGAGTGAAGTACGACCACGGTCCACTCACCCACGGATACTTCTCCAGCACCCGTTCGTCCACCGTAACGCCCAGCCCCGGTCCCCGCGGCGCGATCAATTCGCCGGCTTCGACCGTCAGCGGTTCCCGCAGCATCTCCATCGCCAAGGGGAACTCGTACATAAACTTCCGGCCCGGCTCGGAATACAGCGGGTACTCCAGCCATTCCACTACCTGCTCCGGCCAGCAAACTCCCAACTGCGCCGCCGCAGCCAACTCAAGCTCGCTGCCCCAGGAATGGAACGCAAATCGCAGCCCCTCGCGCTCCACGGCGTCAAAAATCCGCCGGCTTTGCGCGTAGCCGCCCTGGCAAACTACGTCCATCTGGATGTAGTCCGCGCACCCACCCTCAATCAAATCGAGAAATGAGTCCTCTGATGGCTCGTGTTCCCCGCTGGCCACCGGCGTCAGACCCGTCTCCCGCAGCTTCCGGTAAGCGGCGTGATCAGCCGGCGGCAGCGGCTCTTCGAGCCACGTCAGTTCATATTGGCTCATCCGCTCCGCCACTTTTTCCACGGTCGCCGCTGAGTAAGAGCGGTCGCCCATCCGCCACCAGGCGTGGGCATCCACCATCAAACCGAATCCCGCACCCGTGGCTTCCCGCATCGCCCGGACGGCCGCCACATCCTCATCCGGACCGGCCGCCGGCCGCATTTTGTAGGCGGGAAAACCCATCTCCTGCGCCAGTTTCGCCTCCGCCGCGTAGCCCTCGGGCGACTGGTACATCCCGGAGGAGCCATAACACTTAATCCGGTCCCGGATTCGCCCGCCCAACAGTTCGGATACCGGCAAACCCGCGGCTTTTCCCAACAGGTCGTAGAGTGCCACCTCCAAGGTCCCGTAAGTATGAGAGGTGCGCAGATCTGGCTTCGCCGCCTGATGAAACTGCACGCGCAAGGCGTCCGCATCCGCCAACACCCGGCCTTCGAGCCAAGGCTTGATCGTCTCCATGATCAGCCGGGCCGCGCTCTCGCTCGCTTCTCCCGGCCCGTAACCCACCAAACCGTTATCCGCTTCCACGCGAATCAGCATCGCGTCCCGCTTCACAATCTGCCGCGTTCCGCCGAAGTAGGTCAGCTCCACCGGTTGCGGGAACACATAGGAGAGCAGGTGCGCCTGCACAGAACGAATTCGCATATCGGAACCAGCATACCCGAATCGAAAAAATAGCCGGGCGCGCAAAGGCGGCACCCGGCTTTCTACAGCACCATCCGCCTCTCGGAGGTAAGGCGGATGCGTTGGCGGAGAACTCTCCTAACTCAGTAACCCACCGTGTCCCAGACACGCGATCTCCCAGCCCGAAATCCGGTAACGAGCCAACAACGCCGGCAGGATTAAATCCACGACATTGGTCTTGGCCGACCGAAAACAACCCGGAGCGGAAACAATCGGAATTTCGTCTTTATAGCCCATGAGCAGCAGGCTTCCCGGTTCGACCGGAGCCAAAAACCGTTCCAGATGGCAGCCCACCCGCAACATCGCCCGCCCAATCACGTCCTCCGGGCCGGCCGGAGCTGTCGTCGATGCCACCAGGATCACCGAAGGTTTCGCCCGCACCAAGTGCTGCAGCGCCCGCGCTACGGCAGCCTCTTCTTCGAGCGCACTCAACACAAAGTTCGACGTGGCGCCGAACTTCTCGAGCCGCTGGCGCATCACGTTCTCAAACAACTGCCGCGCGCGGTCGCCCGCCACCGGATCGGTGTAGAGCACCGCCGCCTGCGGATCTTGCATCGGCCGCGCCTGGAGAATCGGGCCCCGCTCCCGCAGGATCGAAGTCACCGCCTCCAGTTCGGGCGCCGCCACCGCAAACGGCGTTGACTTAATCGTCGCCACCCGCTGGCCCGCCTGCGCAAAACTGAAATTGGTCAACGTGGCAATCACGATGGAGGCCGTACAGTTGATCTGCTTCAAAAGCTCGTCGTCAACCAAGACGCAGCAGTCCTGCGTCGCCACGATGTTGGCCCGTCCGCCCGCCGCCGGACGGATCTCGAGCGATCCGCAACCAATCGCCGTAGCGACCTGCAAAACCGCATCGTCTTCGCCAATCTCGCCCTCATCGAGTGAGGTGACCCAGACCTCCGCCATCCCCTCTGTCTCCAGCAGGCGGACATCCTCGTCACTTAAGACGTGCCCTTTGGCTAAAAGCTTCTTGCCGCCCGGTCGAAAGATCGTGCAGCAGAGAATGCGTCCGGTGGACTCCCGAACATCGACGGTCAGAGCCTTCATATCTTGCCTCGCAAAACGAAAGAATCCGGCTTTATTTACCGTAACACCAGAGATTCTTTGTTGTTGATTATACAGACAGGTGGCATTTGTCGTACTAAAGTTCTCGGATTATTTTTAGGTTCATTTGCGGGTAATCGAATGGCCATCGCCTCCCGGCGTCTCCCTCGAAAACTCACCCCTGGTAGTACTAGAACTCTTGCATCTATTGCAAGTATTCCCACTTAGATTCTGGTACTAGTTTTCCTCGATACCCACAAATGGGGGTATCGCGTATCCCCCATGGACTACCCTAGTTGTTTCAGCATCGCGATCTCATCGCACGCCTGAAA